>DATMVH010000055.1:0-3925 GCA_035563395.1 Solirubrobacteraceae bacterium | reverse complement strand
CCGCGCGCGGAGCGCCCGGCGCGCCGCGGACGCGTCGCCGCCGGACCCGGGTCGTGCGCGCGGCGCTTCGGCGCCGCGAGCCCCGTCTGCCCGAACTCGCGATGGAGCGCGAGCTCGGTCGCGATCCGCTCGACGCTGTGGGCCTCGTCGATGCCCACGAACGTGATGCCCGTGCCCGAGCGCCCCGCGCGCGCCGTGCGGCCGATCCGGTGCACGTAGCCCTCGCGGTCCTCGGGCGGATCGAAGTTGATGACGTGGGAGATGCCGGCGACGTCGAGCCCGCGCGCGGCGACGTCCGTGGCGACGAGCGTGTCGACGCGGCCGGCCTCGAAGCCCGCGAGCGTGCGCTCGCGCTGGCTCTGGGACTTGTCGCCGTGCATGGCCGCGGCGGCGACGCCGTGAGCGCCGAGCCGCTTCGCCAGCCGGTCCGCGCCGCGGCGCGTGCGGACGAACACGAGCGCGAGCTCGCGCTGCTCGCCCTGGAGCGTCGCGAGCAGCGCGTCGATGCGCCCGTCGCGCTCCACGCGGACGAAGCGGTGGTCGGTAAGGGCGGCCGCGCGCACCTCCGGACGGTGCTCGTGGCGCGCCGGATCGCGGGTGTAGCGGGCGGCCAGCCGGCCCGCCTCGCCGTCGAGCGTCGCCGAGAAGAACAGCGTCTGGCGGTCCTCGGGGCACTGCTCGACGATGCGGTCGACCGCGGGGCGGAAGCCCATGTCGAGCATGCGGTCCGCCTCGTCGAGCACGAGCGTGTCGACCGCGTCGAGCGAGAACGCGCCGCGCTCGAGCAGGTCCTCGAGGCGGCCGGGCGTGGCGACGATGACGTGCGCGCGGCGCGCGGCCGCGATCTGCTTCTGATAGCCGACCCCGCCGTACACGGCGGCCATCCACAGGCCGCGGGCCTTGGCGACGGCGCGCAGCTCGTCGACGATCTGCGTCGCCAGCTCGCGGGTGGGGGCGAGCACGAGCGCGGCGGGCCGCGCGGCGGCGCGGGCGTCGATGCGGTCGAGCATCGGGACGCCGAACGCGAGCGTCTTGCCCGAGCCCGTCGGGGACTTGGCGAGCACGTCGCGGCCGGCGAGCACGTCGGCGATGACGAGGCGCTGGATGGCGAACGGCTCCGTGATGCCTCGGTCGGCGAGCGCGCGCACGACCGGGCGCGACACTCCGAGGTCGGAGAAGGACTGCGTGGACATCGGAACGACTCCTTGCGGGCGGCGCGCCTCGCGCGAGGGCGCCGCGAAGATTCGGGGAGCGACGGCTGCGACCCGAACCGCCGTCTCGGCGGGACCCAAGCGAAGCTGACGCGCGGCGGGCGAGCGTGCCCGGCGCGCCTTCTACGGTAGCAGCGGTCAGCCGGGGCGCCGCGCGACGAGCGTGAAGAGCACGGGCAGGACCTCGCCGTCGATGCGCAGGCGGTGACGGCCGTCGTCGTCGGCCGGGAGGAGGTCGCCGCGCGGGTCGTGGTCGCAGTCGAGGTGCTCCTGGAGCAGCTCGATCGCCAGCCCGGCGCGGATCGCCGCCGTCACGGTCTCGCCGAGCGCGTGGGCGTAGGCGATCTGCTCGGTCGCCCCGATGCTCGCGTCCTGGTCGGCGTAGGAGCCGTCCTCGTCGAAGCGCCGCGGGCCGTCGAAGGCGTACGGGAAGTCCAGCCTCAGCGGCGCGACGGACTCGAGCATCTCGTAGATCGGATGGATCTCCACGAGCGCCAGCGCGCCGCCGGGGCGCAGCGTGGCCGCGACGGAGCGCATCCACGCGTCGACGTCGGCGATCCAGGACAGGACGCCGATCGTCGCGTACGCGAGGTCGAAGCGGCCGTGCAGCGACGCCGGCAGCGCCGTGGCCTCGGCCTGCACGGTCTCGAGCGCGACGCCCGCGCGCTCCGCCAGCTTGCGCGCCCCCGCCAGCGCCCGGGGCGAGAAGTCCACGCCCGTGACGCGGGCGCCGCGCCGCGCGAGCACGATCCCGTCGTACGCGAGGTGGCACTGGACGTGCAGGACGTCGCGACCGGCGGCGTCACCCACAGCGGCGCGGACCGCGGCCGCCTCGGCGTCGCCGAGCTGGCGGCGCCCGCTGACGAGCGCGGCGGCGTCGTAGATGGCGGTCGTTCCCTGAGCGTGCACGTCGGCGAGGGCGTCCCAGTGCCGGCGATTGACGTTCAGATCGCTCATGGCGCGACCCTACCCCGCGGGGCGGATCGCGTGTGCGGTGTCCGCCGAGCGCCCTACGCCGCGCGCACGACGTCCGCTGGGCGGCGGAACCGCGCGGCGGCGCCTGGCGCCGGCCGGACGATCTCCAGCTTGCCCCACCGCGCCGCCTCGGCGTACTCGACCAGCCGCCCGAAGTACGACGGCACCGCGGGCGGGGGGCCGAGCAGCGCGTGGGCGCGCGTGGCGTCGAAGACCGTGTCGACGTCGAAGTACGGGACGTACACGGCGGCGTGGTCGCCCGCCGCCCCGGCGTCGTCGGTCGGGTCGACGAGCGTCGGGCGCGGGCGCTCCAGATGCCCGCAGATCACGTCGAGGAGCTCGTCGACGGTCAGCGCGTCGTCGCTCGCCACGAGGTTGTGGGTCCCGCGCGCGTCGGCGTCCAGCAGCGCGACGATGCCGTCGGCGACGTAGTCGACGGGCACGATGTCGACGCGGCCCGTCGGCGCCGCGGGCACCGGGTCGAGCAGCCCGCGCGTGAACGCGCGCAGCGGCCAGTACAGGACGTTGAACGCCGGCGTCCAGCCCGTGCCGGACTCGCCGACGACGATGCTCGGCCGGGCCACCGCGGAGGGCACGTCGTCGGCCGCCTCGACGAGCAGCTCCGCCTCGCGCTTGGTCCGCTCGTAGGTGTTGCGGAACTCCTGGCCGATGTCGAGGTCGTCCTCGTGGAAGCGGCCCCCGTGCAGTCCGGCGACGTAGGCGGTCGAGACGTGGACCAGCCGCGCGCCGGTCCGGCGCGCGATGTCGACGAGGCGGCGCGTGCCGTCGACGTTGATCGCGCGGGCCTCGTCGAGCGGCAGCGTGAAGGAGATGGACGCGGCGCAGTGGACGACCGCGTCGAAGCGGCCGGCGGGAAGCGGCGGCTCGCCCTCCGAGAGGTCGCCGGGCACGGCGACGGCAGGACCGCGCGCGCCGACGAGCGCGAGCGTCGCGTCCAGGCGCCGCTGCGCGGCGGCGGCATCGCTCGCGCGCACGACGGCGACGACGTCGTCGTCGCGCTCCACGAGGCGCGCCAGGACCTCCATGCCGAGGAAGCCGGTCGCGCCGGTCAGAAGGACTCTCATGCAGTCACCGCCGTGTTGGTCGCAGCCGCGACGGCGGTCGCCCCCATCGCGTGGAAGCCGCCGTCGACATGAAGGATCTCACCCGTGACCCCGCGCGCGAGGTCCGAGAGGAGGAAGAGGACCGCGCCGGCCACCGGGCCGGGGTCCTCGACGTTCCAGCCGAGGGGAGCTCCCTGCTTCCACGCCTCCGACAGCGTGTCGAAGCCGGGGATGTTGTTGGCGGCGAGCGTGCCGAGCGGTCCGGCGCTCACCAGGTTCACACGCACCCGGCGCGGGCCGAGGTCGCGTGCCAGATAGCGGTTGACGGCCTCGAGGCCGGCCTTCGCGACGCCCATCCAGTCGTACACGGGCCATGCGACCGACGCGTCGAAGTCGAGGCCGACGATGCTCGCGCCCTCGTCGGGGTAGAGGTCGGCCAGCGCGGCGGCGAGCGCCTTGTAGGAGTACGCGCTCGTCTGGAACGCCGTGAGCGCGGACTCCGCCGGCGTGTCGAGGAAGCCGCCGCCGAGCGCGTCCGGCGGCGCGAACGCGATCGCGTGCAGGACGCCGTCCACGCGGCCCCAGCGCTCGCGCAGCTCGCCCGCCAGCGCCTCGAGGTCGGCCGGCTTGTTGACGTCGAGCTCCAGCACGTCCGGCGGCTGGGGAAGCCGCTGG
>DATMVH010000054.1:0-5052 GCA_035563395.1 Solirubrobacteraceae bacterium | reverse complement strand
CCGCCCGCGCGAGCTCGCGACGCAGCGCGTGGCGCAGCCCGACCGGGGCGATCACCGTTGTGACCGGAACGTCCGGCGGCACGCCGTCGACGACGCTGCGAAGGTCGCGCGCCGTGGCCTCCAGCGCCTCGGCGTGCAGCGCCTCGCGGCAGACGGACGCGAAGCAGACGAGCACGCAGGGCGGCGGCACCGCACAAAGCAGCGTGAGGCGCGCGCGGCCGGCGCGCGCCTCCGCGACGGCACGCTCGAGGGCGGGGTCGCGATCGGCCCCGGGGTCGACGACGGCGAGTACGCTGCGGTACACGGTCCCCCTTCTGCCGCGGATCCTACCCGTTTGCGGCCGGGATGCGGCGGTTGGGGCGGCGGCCGGCGTCAGCGGACGTTGCGGCTGACCGCGAGCGCGGCCAGCGGCGCGCCCCAGTCCTCCAGCGAGGCCGGCGCGGCGATCGCGTAGCCGGCGCCCGCGGCCGACACCGCCCCACGCAGCGCCCACTTGGCGAACGTGTCGGCGAAGCGCTCCGCCGGTTGCGCGCACGCGCCGAGCGCGTCGCCGGGCGACGTGCAGGGGCCGCCGGTGGGGATGCCGGCGTCGAGCGTCGCGCCGAGCGCCTCCGGCACGAGCGCGAAGTCCACCACGTGCCCGAACTCGTGCAGCACCACGGTGTCTCGCTGGAGCGCCGCCGTCCCGTTCAGGCGCGCGATGTCGAAGGACACCACGATCCCCTGCGGGCCTGCCTCCGTGAGGCCGATCGCGTCGCCGCGGTCGTGCAGGTCCGTCCGGATCTCGACCAGGCCGTCCACCTCGCGGATCAGGCTCGCCGCCTCCGGGCGGGCGCGGGACAGGGCGGCGAGGATCCACGCGCGATCGCCCGCTGCCACGCCGGCGGCGAACCGCGGGCCCGCCGCGCGGGCCTCCGCCGAGATCTCGACGGTGTCGCCGTCGTGCGTGACGAGCGCCCCGTCCGGCACGGCGGTGACGCCGCAGCCGGACACCGCGCCCGCGGCCGCGAGGAGGACGAGCAGCGCCGCGGCGCGGAGGAAAGGACGCATGGCCATGGATCCTCATCGGCCGCGGGGCGGCGGCGGTTGAGCGCGCCGCTACGATCGGCGCCGGATGGGACGGCGCGCGCGCAGGCGACCCGAGCAACCGGCGGCCCCGGAGCCCCGTCCGCGCCTGCGGATGGGCGACGAGAAGCCGGGCTCCGTGATCAAGGGCCCGCCGATCACCGTCACGTGCGACTGCGGCGAGCAGACGGAGCTCTTCTACGGAGAGCGCTGGACCTGCCCCTCCTGCGCCCGCACCTACGACACGCGGCAGGTGCCCGAGGCCGAGTACACGGCGATCCGGCGCGTCCAGCGGCGCTTCCGCGCGCTGCCGATCGCGCTCGGCCTCGCCGTCGCCGTGCTCGCGGCGCTCTTCACGCTCACGGGCAACGTGTTCAGCGTCTTCGTCCTCCTCCCGTTGAGCGTCGCGACCTGGTTCGCGTTCATCCGGCCGGTGCACCGCCGGCGCTACCGCGCGGCCATCGCCGACCTGCCGCGCTGGAACCTCCGGGCCGACTGACCGGCCCCGGACGACGACGGGGCCCGGTGCGGGCCCCGTCGGCGATCCGGTCCGGTTGCGTCTCTCAGACGAGCGCCGTGGGGGCGGGCGCCAGGTCGGGGTGGCGCCGCTCCTCCTCCGGCGTCGCGGGGATCTCCTCCCGCAGCCGCATCGGCTCCTTGTCCTGGACGACGTGCCGGACGACGTAGAGGCCGAGCGCGACGAGCAGGACGAGCAGGCCCCAGCGCGTCTTGTCCCAGCCGTAGCCGTACCCCTCGATCCCGAGGAAGCCGCCCGAGTAGACGAACCCGCCGGCGATCAGGAACACGAAGTTCACGCAGAAGAGCACCGCGGCGAGCGGCACCCAGTAGCCGGGCAGGCGCACCGGCCGCGGCCACCGGGGCCGGTCCCTGCGCAGCAGCAGGAACGCCGCGAGCGCCGAGCAGGTGGCGAACACGTAGCCGATGTTCGACACCGCGAGGATCTCGATCGGGTTGTTGAAGTACGTGATCAGCACGATGTTCAGCAGCGCGTCGACGGTCATGGCCAGCGCGGGCACGCGGAACCTGTTCAACGTCCCGAGCTGGCGGATCGTCATCCCGTCCTTCGAGATGCCGTAGAGGGCGCGCGAGCCGTCCATCGTGGCGGTGTTCATCGACAGGACGAGCCCTGCGACGACGCAGAAGATCATCACGCCGCCGAGGAAGTTCCCGACGATGGCGTCGAAGGCCTGGGTGTAGAAGGCGATCAGCGTCTCGTCGCCGGCGATGGTCGCGGTGCCCAGGGTCCCGCCCACGCCGAGCGGGAGCAGGACGTACACGAGCGCGGAGAACATCGCCGCCGTGCGGAGCGCCATCCGCGTGTCCCGCACCGTGTCCTTGTACTCGGGCGCGAAGGTCGCCACCACCTCGATCCCGTACGCCGACCAGCACATGAAGTACAGCCAGACCAGCGCGAGCGCGAGACCGCCGTTGGCGCCGATCTCCCACGTCATGTTGGAGCTCTGCCAGTCCCCCGTCACGTACGGGAGGAACATCAGCGTGAACGCCGGGATGATCAGCAGGGCGCCCGTGACGTAGCCGAACCAGACGGCCGGCCGTACGCCGAAGACGTTGAACGCCCACACCACGACGATCAGGATCACGCCGAAGAGGACGGCGAGCGACAGGTCGAAGCCGGCGAAGCTCTCCGCCCAGGTCGAGTCGGAGAACCACTCGGCCTGGATGAGCGTGCCGGCGACGAGCCCGTTGACGGCGAGCACGACGGACCAGCCGATCCAGTAGCCGAACGTCGCCAGCGGCCCGATGATCGTGAGGTACTTGCGCCACGCCTCGTGCGCGTACAGCGCGATGCCGCCGGACTTGTTGGGGAACATCGACGCGAGCTCCGCGTGGATGTTGTTCTGCAGCGCGCCCAGGCAGATGGAGATGGACCACAGCACGAACGCACCGGTCGTGCCGAGGACGCCGATGGAGCCGCCCAGCGCGGCGATGAGGAAGCCCGGGTTGCACAGGGCCACCACGAACCCGTCCCACCAGGTCATCGCCTTGAGCAGCGACTGCTCCTGAACCTGCGCTTGTGCCACGCAACCCCCTTTTCGAGCTCGACGTCGCGCCTCGCGATGGACAAATTGGCCCATTCGTCCGAGCGATCGGGTTTGTATCAGCAGCCACGGACGAGGTCAATCCGCAGACAGATGGGGTTTCGGACGGTGCGGCGGCCGCGGCGGCGGACGCGCCGCGGAGCGCAGGTGGACAGCCGCCGCCCGCTGCTGTAGAACCGGTGGACGAATTCGTCCACTGTGGAGGGTGACCGGATGCCGGAGAAGATGTGGGGCGGGGAGCCCTTCTGGGGGTTGAGCTACGACTGGGATCCCGACTGGGTGCTCACGGACCGGCAGAAGGAGCTGCGCACCACCCTCATCGATCTCTGCGAGCAGGAGCTCCGGGCGAACGCCAAGCGCTCGGACGACGAGCTCCTGTACCCGCGCCGGAACCTCGAGCTCATGGGCGAGCACGGCTTCCTCGCCCTCACCGTGCCGGAGGAGCACGGCGGCCTCGGGGAGAACCACGTCGCGTTCGCGATGGTGTGCGAGACGCTCGCGCGCTACGGCTGCGCCTCCACCGCGATGTGCTACGTCATGCACATCGCCGCGGTGAACACGATCATGCTGCGGCCGACACCGGAGCTGATCGAGAAGTACATCCGCCCGCTCGACACGGGCAAGATCGGGACGCTCTCGTACTCCGACCCGGAGACCGGCTCGCACTTCTGGTACCCCGTGTCGTCCGGCGCTCAGCGCGCCAACGGCGGCTACAAGGTGCGCAAGAAGGCGTCGTGGACGACGTCGGGCGGCTTCGCCGACTTCTACGTGGTCCAGACCACGTCGCCCGACTTCTCCGGCTACGACGACCTCTCCGTGTTCGTGATCGACGGCGAGCAGGTGCAGGCGCAGCCGTCGCTGTGGGACGCGCTCGGCCTGCGCGGCAACCAGTCCGGGCCGATCCAGGTCGACGACGTCGAGATCCCCGGCGACCAGATCGTGGGCCCGGAGGGCGACGGCGCCGCGTCCAACGACGAGGCGGTCGACCCGTGGTTCCTCGTCGGCTCCTCGTCCGTCTGGAACGGCATCACGCTCGGCGCGATCGACATCGCGAAGCGCCACACCACCCGCAAGCGCCACGTCGACGTCGGCATGCGCGTGGCCGACTACCCGACGATCCAGGACTACGTCGGCGAGGCGGTGATGGACACGAACGCCTGCCGGCTGTTCGTCTTCTCCGTCGCGCAGGCGATGGACAACGCCACGAACGACAACACGCGCGTGCTGCAGCCCGGGGAGACCGCGCGCGCCGAGTACCTGCACTGGGCGTGGCAGATCAAGTTCGAGGCGGCGAAGAACACCGCCCACCACGTCGACAAGATGCTCCACGCCTGCGGCGGGTCGGGCTACAAGCGCGACATGGAGCTCGAGCGCTACCTGCGCGACGCGAAGGCCGGCTGGGTGATGGGCCCGACGAACGAGGTCCTCCGCCAGTTCGTCGGCAAGGCGGTCCTGCTCGGCTTCGACGCGCTCGACTACTGGAACCAGACCTACAACCGGCGCGTCGTGGAGAACGAGCTCAAGAAGCTCGACGCGGACGGCAAGCGGTCGCTGGCGCAGCAGTTGATCGAGCAGGCCGAGAAGGAGCAGGCGACGCAGCCCGCGACCGCCTGACCGCGATGGCCGTCGCGCTCGACCCGCCCGCGCTGCGCACGCCCGGCCTCAAGCCGCCCGACCCCGCGTGGGAGTCCTACTGGGTGCGGCCCGGGGGCGCCACGGTGATCGCCGTGCGCCCCGACGACGTGCTCACGGTGATCGACGTCGACGGCGGCCAGCCCGCGGAGGTCACGGTGCTCGACGAGCGCGGCGCGGACGACGGCGGAGCGCTCGGCGCGGGCGCGGACGCGCCGGCCACCGTGCTGCGCGGGCTGCTCGACGGCGGGCGCGGCGCCGGGTTCCTCGCGGC
>DATMVH010000053.1:0-2650 GCA_035563395.1 Solirubrobacteraceae bacterium | reverse complement strand
GTGCGCGGACCGCCGCGGGAACCGCCGCCGCGAGGCCCGCGCGGACGTCCGCGGCGAGCGCGGCGAGCTCCGGCGCGGGCGGCGGGTCGCCGCGCAGGTGGCGCTCCGAGTGGCGCACGACGCCGATCTGCGTGGAGACGTGGAACTCGGGCGCGTCGCCGGCGCCGGCCACGAGCTCCGTCGAGCCCCCGCCGATGTCGATCACCACCAGCGGCGCCGCGTCCTCGCGACGGCGCCCGGCGGTCGCGCCGCGGTAGGTCGCGGCCGCCTCCTCGTCCCCGCTCAGCGTCCGCGCCTCCAGCCCGTAGCGCGCTCGTACGGCGGCGGCGAAGCCGGCGCCGTTGGCGGCGTCGCGCACGGCGGAGGTCAGCACCGCGGTCCGCGCGTCGCAGCCGTGGCGGGCGATCGCGGCCGCGTAGCGGTCGAGCGTCGCGAACACGCGCGCCTGCGGCTCGTCCCCGAGGCGCCCCGTCGCCTCGACGCGGTCGCCGAGCCGCGTCACGGTCGACGACCGCTCGACCTCATGCAGCGTCCCCCCGGCGCCCACGTCGGCGATCAGCAGCCGCGTGGAGTTCGTCCCGATGTCGACGACCGCCACGCGCACGCGGCGCCACCGTATCCGGTAGGAAGCCGGGATGGCCGCGATGCCGGTGCGGGTGGGCTGCTCGGGATGGAACTACGCGGACTGGCGCGGGCGCTTCTACCCGGCGGGCACGCCGCCGCGCCGGTGGCTCGCGCACTACGCGCGCCAGTTCGACACGGTCGAGGTCAACAGCACCTTCTACCGGCTCGCCCGGCCGAAGTCCGTCGCCGCCTGGATCGCGGACACGCCCGAGGACTTCCTGTTCGCGATCAAGTCGAGCCGCTACCTCACGCACGTCCGCCGGCTGCAGGACATGGAGCAGGGCGTGGCGCGGCTGTACGAGGGGATCGCGCCGCTCGTCGCCTCCCACAAGCTCGGGCCGATCCTGTGGCAGCTTCCCGCGAACTTCCGGCGCGACGACGACCGGCTCGCCTACGCCCTCGGCCGGCTGCCGCCCGGCCGCCATTGCTTCGAGTTCCGCGATTCGAGCTGGTTCACGCCGCCCGTGTACGACCTCCTGCGCGCGCACGGCGTCGCCCTGGTCTACGGCGACGACCCGCGGCGCCCGTTCCAGACGCTCGAGCTCACCGCGCCGTGGACCTTCGTGCGCTTCCACCGCGGCCGGCGCGGGCGCCGGGGCAACTACAGCGACACGGAGCTGCGGGAATGGGCCGCCCGCATCCGGCCGCTGCGCGAGGCCGTGGAGGTCTTCGCGTACTTCAACAACGACTGGGAGGGCTTCGCCCCGCGCAACGCCAGACGGCTGCGCAGACTGCTGGATGCGTGAGCGAACCGGTGCTACATTGGAGCTCGCGACGCGGGGTGGAGCAGCCAGGTAGCTCGTCGGGCTCATAACCCGAAGGTCGCGGGTTCGAATCCCGCCCCCGCTATTGAGGAGAAGCCCCGCTTCGGCGGGGTTTTTTCTTGGTCGCACCGGCCGGCGCTCGAGCGTCGAGGGTACCGGGCAGGTACCAGCCTCTTGCCGGGCACGGCGTACGGTCGGACCGCCACGCTGACACCGGGATGCCGGGAGCAGGAAGCGCGCGTGCGAGCCGCCGGCACGAGCGTTAGCTTCGTTCCATGCCCGAACCTGAGCCGACAGCAGCGGAAAGCGTGTTCGCCGAGGACTGATCCAGAGCGCGGAGCGGCGGCATGCGTATCTGCGGCGGCGGGCGGCCGGTGAGACCTACGAGCAGATTGGCGTGGACCCCGTCGGTGTTGTCGCTTCAGGCCGCCGGTGTTAGGTCGTCTCGGTGATCTTGCCAGGTAGCCGCGACTTCTCGCGGGGTGCGGTAGGCCAGTCGGCTGTGGGGTCGGTGGTGGTAGCGCTCGATGTAGGTGGCGATCGCGGTGCGCGCTTGGTCGAGCGTCTCGAATTCTTGGCGCCAGATCAGGCGCAGCTTGAGCTTGGAGAACCAGCTCTCGATGAACGCCTGGCTCTCGGGGTCGCGGTAGCCGCCGCGACGGTGCGTGATCCCGTGGTCGGCGAGGCGGGCGCGGAACGCGCGACTGGTGAACGCGGTGCCGTTGTCAGAGCCCAACGTCAACGCTCCGGGGACGACGTCGCGCTCGGCGACCGCCTGGTCGATGACCGCGATCGCCTCGGTGGCGCGGCAGCGAACGTCAAGCGCCCAGCCGCAGATCTCGCGGGTGCAGCAGTCGATCGCGGCGTTCAGATAGCACCAGCCGTACTCGGCCACCCAGATCGAGGTCATGTCGAGATGCCAGAGCTCGTCGGGCCGCGTGACCTGGAAGTAGCCGGGACGGCGCCGGCGTCCCTCCGAGCGAACTGGCTGCAGCAGGCGGTGTTCGCGCATGAGGCGCTGCGCGCGCTTGCGGTTGACCGGCCGCGTCGCCCGGCGCGACGCCAGCGCGGCGACCATCCGCGACCCATCGGTCGGGCTCTGGGCGGCGACGTCCAGGACGACTCGGTCGACCGCGTCCACACGGCGGCGGTGTCCGCTCGGCGGGCGCTTCGGGCGCCGGTAGATCGCCTGGCGGCTGATCCCGGCCACGCGCGCGACCAGCGCGGCGGGACGGCCTTGCGCGACGAGCTGGCGGGAACGG
>DATMVH010000052.1:0-2386 GCA_035563395.1 Solirubrobacteraceae bacterium | reverse complement strand
GCGCAGCTCCGGCCGCAGCGCGCGCCGCGGTGGCGGCACGCGGACCGGCGCGCCGCCGACGCCCTGCTCGCAGGCGTCGAGGCGGTAGACCCGGACCTCCGGCCCCGGCCGGTGGAAGACGCCGGGGTAGTAGAGGTGCGTCGACTGGTCGAAGTCGAACGGCGGGGCCTTCGCGCCCTCCTCGTACGGGTCCGCGGCGAAGACGAGCGTCGACTCGCGCATGAGCTTGCGGTAGTACGCCAGCGCGAGCGGCACGCGGTCCATCTCGGCGCGCCCGCGCACCGCGCTGAAGGTGATCACCGTGCAATAGCCCGCCTGCCGGTACTTCTCGATCAGCGACGGCTCGAGCATGAGGATGAAGCGCTGCGGCGTGCCGCCCGCGACGAGCTCCGTCGGCGGCGCCTTGAAGCCGCGGACCACGCGCCCGTGGAAGAAGCCGCGCGGCGCGGAGGGCTCGACCACGATCCGCGCCCGGTGCGGCAGCGTGTCGAAGAGGAACTGGCGCGCGAGCACGCGCGTGTCGTCCCGGTTCAGGAGGTTGCCCGTGCGGAGGTCGGCGGCGATCGGCTGCGCCATCACGGCCGCGAGCAGGAGGGCGAGCACGGCGGCGCGCAGCCACGGCCGGCCGGGCACGCGCGCCGCCAGCCCCGCGACGGCCACGCCGGCCAGCAGCGCGAGGACCGGGTAGGCGGGCATCATCCAGCGCGCGAAGAACCGCCCGGCCGTGCAGAGGTAGAGGAAGAGGACCACGGGGAAGAGCGCGAGCAGCAGCGCCCGCGTGCGGTTGCGGCGCCACTCCCAGGCGACGCCGACGGCCGCCGCGATCGCGGCGCCCCAGCCGAGGCCCCACGTGAGGCTGTCGAGGTAGTAGCTCGGGCCCGAGCGGTCCCCCTGCCCGAGCTTCGGCGCGTTCGCGGCCACGTTCTGCTCGCGGAGCTGCGTGAGCGCGTCGCGCACGTCGAAGAAGAAGTACGGGTTCGTGACGAAGAACACGACCGCGCCGAGGCCGGTGGCCAGCGCGAAGCCGGCGAGGGCGAACCGGTCGCGCCGCGCGCGCAGCGCCGCGGCGACGAGCAACGGAACGCCGACGAGGCCGGCCGTGTACTTGAACGCCACCGCCAGCCCGACCGCGATGCCGGCGAGCGCGAACCACCGCAGCCGGCCGTCCTCGTGCGCCCGGACGGCGCCGTAGATCGCCGCGGCGACCGGCAGCAGCACGCCCGTGTCGGTCAGCGCGAAGCGGGAGTAGGCGACCGGGAGGAACGCGAAGGCCAGCACGGCCGCGGCCGCCACGCCCTCGGCGGGGCCCCACAGGCGGCGCCCGACCGCGAAGACGCCGACCACGCCGAGCATGCAGAGGGTCACCGTGACGATCCGGCCGGTGACGAAGGCGGACGTCGGGTCCGCGGCGAAGGCGGCGACGAGCCCGTCGACGTCCCGCCACAGGAAGCCGGCGCCGTCCGTGACGCGCAGCGCGGCGTAGACGAGGTAGGTGTAGGCGGTCGGGTTCTCGAAGTAGCCGGGATTGAGGGTGCTGCCTTCGAGCATGTTCATCGCCCGGGTGACGAAGTGGAACGCCTCGTCGGCGTGATACGTCCAGGGGAGGCCGTGGCGCAGGCTCATGACCCGCAGCGCCACGCCGCCGACGAGGATCACGGCGAGCGCGACGTAGGCCGGCCAGTCGGCGAAGCGGGGTGCGCGCACCGCGCCTACGGTACGAGACCGGCCAGTCGGAGGGTCGCCGCGCCGCGCCGCATCGCTCCCCTCGCGGCGGTGTTGCGGGGACCATGATGCGCGGGCTGGCAGCCGCCGTCCTTCTCGTCGTCCTGGCCGCCGCGCCCGCGGCCCGCGCCGCCTTCCCAGGCGCCAACGGTCTGATCGCCGCCGAGCCGCCGGGCGCGGCGCAGCCGCTCGTGCTCCGCGACGCGGGCGGCGCCGTCCGCGCGCGGATCGCGCCGGGCGCCCGCGACCCCGCGTTCTCGCCGCGCGGCCGCCGGATCGCCTTCGCAAGGCGCGGCGACATCTGGGTCATGGACGCCGACGGCGCGTCCGCCCGACCGATCACCGCCGGCCCTGAGCGCGACGCGCAGCCCTCCTGGGCCCCGTCGGGGGAGTGGCTCGCGTTCGCGTCCGGCCCGCCCGGGGCGCGCGACGTCTATCGCGTGCGCCTCGACGGCTCGGGCCGCCAGCGCCTCACCTTCCGTCCGTCCGACGACGCCGAGCCCGCGTGGTCCGCGCTCGACCGGATCGCCTTCACGCGCCGCCCGCGCGGCCGTCCCGGGCCGGGCGCCCTGCACGTGCTCACGCCCGCGAGCTTCACCGAGGTGCGGCTCTCGCCCCGCGGCGCCGACGACGCGGCGCCCGCGTGGTCGCCGGACGGGCGGCG
>DATMVH010000051.1:0-3248 GCA_035563395.1 Solirubrobacteraceae bacterium | reverse complement strand
GCCGGTCGTGCTCGAGGCGGTCGCCCGGACCATCCGCACCGAGCTGCGCTTCCAGACGGTCGCCGCGAACCTGCGTGACGGCGACGTGATGCGGACCGTCTTCGTGGAGGGCGACGAGGAGGCGCGCGCGACGCTCGTCGGCAACGAGTCGCCCTGGAGCGCGTGGGAGCCGGCGCTCGGGCCCGAGCACGAGCGCTGCGGCGCCGTGTGGATGCCCGCCGGGGCCTACGACTGGGACCCCGGCGTCGTGACGTGGACGCCGGCGCCCAGCGCGACCCTCGACCCGCAGGCCTGGGACCCCGAGGACGAGCTCCTGCTGCCCCTGCGCAGCTCCGCGGGCGAGGTGCTCGCGGTGATCAGCGTCGACGAGCCGCTCAGCGGACGGCGGCCCGAGGACGCCGAGATCCGCGTGCTGATGGCGGTGGCCGACCATGCCGGGCTCGTGCTCGAGCTGCTCGAGCGCCCGGCCGGAGCGGCCGGCGTCGCCGTCGACGGGGCCGAGCGGCTGGCCGCGGTCATGCTGCTCGCCGAGACCCTGGACCTGCGCGACGCGGGCACGGCGGAGCACTCCCGCACCGTCGGGTCCTACGCCCGGGCGACGGCGGCCGCGCTCGGCCTCGAACCGGCCCGCGTCGAGCGCGTCCACGCGGCCGGGGTCCTGCACGACCTCGGCAAGCTCGGCGTCGCGGACGCGATCCTCCACAAGCCGTCGGCGCTGACCGAGCCGGAGTGGCGCGAGATCCAGCGCCATCCCGAGGTGGGCGCGCGGATCCTCGAGCACGCCGGCCTGGGCGACATCGCGGGCTGGGTCCGTGCGCACCACGAGCGAATGGACGGGCGCGGCTACCCCGCCGGGCTGCGCGCCGAGGAGATCCCGCTCGAGGCGCGCATCCTCGCGGTCGCGGACGCCTACGAGGCGATGGTCGCCGACCGCCCGTACCGCGCCGGGATCGCCGCGGAGAACGCGCGCGCCGAGCTCCTGCGCTGCGTCGGAACGCAGTTCGACCCCGCGGTCGTCGACGCGTTCCTGCGCGTGGCGGCGGCGGACGCCGAGCCGGCCGCGGCCGCCGCGTAGCCGCCGTTCAGTCCGGCGTCTCGAGCCGCCCGCCCAGCGCGCGGCCGTACTGGCGCTCGTAGTAGGCTCGGTAGTCGCCGGAGCGGATCGGCTCCCACCACGCCGGGTTGTCGCGGTACCAGGCCACGGTCCGCTCGAGGCCCTCGTCGAAGCGCACGCGCGGCGCCCAGCCGAGGGCGCGCGCCTTCTCCGAGCCGAGCGAGTAGCGGCGGTCGTGCCCCGGGCGGTCGGCGACGTACTCGATGAGGTCCGGCGAAGCGCCCGTGAGCTCGATGATCCGCCGGACGACGTCGATGTTCGCCGCCTCGTCCGGCCCGCCCACGTTGTAGGCCTCGCCGGGCGCGCCGTGCTCCAGCACGTGGCCGATGCCGCGCGCGAAGTCCTCGACGTAGATCCAGTTGCGGACCTGCCGGCCGTCGCCGTAGACGGGCAGCGGGTCGCCGTGGAGGGCGTTGAGGACCATCAGCGGGATGAGCTTCTCCGGGTACTGGAACGGCCCGTAGTTGTTCGAGCCGCGGCAGATCAGCGCCTCGAGCCCGTACGTGTGGTGATAGGAGCTCACGAGCAGATCCGCGCCGGCCTTCGTGGCCGAGTACGGCGAGGACGGCGCGAGCCGGGAGGACTCGGTGAACGAGCCCTCGTCGATCGAGCCGTACACCTCGTCCGTGGAGACCTGCACGTAGCGGACGCCGCGCTCGCGCGCCGCCTCCAGCAGGACGAACGTGCCCATGGCGTGGGTCCGGATGAAGGCGTCGGGCTCGGCGATCGAGCGGTCCACGTGCGTCTCGGCGGCGAAGTTGACCACCGCGTCGGCGCCCGCGATCGCCTCCGCGACCGCGTCAGCGTCCTCGATCCCGCCGCGCACGAAGCGGAAGCCCGGCAGCCCGGCGACGTCCTCGAGGTTCTCCTCCCGCCCCGCGTACGTGAGCTTGTCGAGCACCGTCACGGCGTTTCCGTGCTCCAGCAGGCGCAGGCGGACGAAGTTCGAGCCGATGAACCCGGCGCCGCCGCAGACCAGCAGCTTCATGCGAGCACTCCCACGCATTCGAGGTACGCGTCCAGTCCGTCCTGCCAGGCGGGCAGCACCGGCGTGTCGGCGCGCTCCGTCCCGAGCGCCGACCACGCCGGACGCGGCGCGGGGCGGCCGAGGTCCTCCGTGCGGCCAGGGTGGATGCGGACGTCGTGCCCGGCGCGCTCGAAGGTCGCGCGCGCGAGGTCCCACCACGAGCAGCAGCCGCTGCCGGCGACGTGAAGGATGCCCGGGCGCCGGTACCGGGCGATCGAGAGCAGCGCGGGCGCGAGGTGGCCGGTGAAGGTCGGGCAGCCGACCTGGTCGTCGACCACCGTGAGCTCGTCGCGCTCATGGGCGAGGCGCAGCATGGTGGCGACGAAGTTGGGCCCGTGCGCGCCGAACAGCCAGCTCGTCCGGACGATCGCGTGCAGGTCGGGCGCGGCGGCCGCGACGGCGTGCTCGCCGGCGAGCTTGGAGCGGCCGTACGCGCCGAGCGGCGCGGTCGCAGCGGACTCCGTGTACGGCTCGCGCGCGGCACCGTCGAAGACGTAGTCCGACGAGACGGCCACCGTGAAGGCGCCCACCGCCGCGGCGGCCGCCGCGACGTGGCCGGCGCCCTCGCCGTTGACCGCCGTGGCGCGGTCCTCGGCGCTTTCCGCGCCGTCGACGTCGGTCCAGGCCGCGCAGTTGACCACCGCGTCCGGCCGCGCGGCGGCGACCGCGGCGCGCACGGCGGCGGCGTCCGTCACGTCGAGGTCCGCCCGGGCGAGGGCGACGACGTCGTGGCCGCCGCGGCGCGCGGCGTCCGCGACGTCGCGGCCGAGCATGCCCGCCGCACCGGTGATCAGGAGCCGCATCGGCGGTATTCCTAGCAGGCGCTCCGACGGCCGCCGCCCCCCGGACGGCGGGCGGCGCGGCTCATCGCGCCCGCAGCGCGAGGGCTAGCTCGAAGCGCGCGTCGGGCTCCTCGAGGCGGGTCCCGAAGAGCTCGCGGAGCTGCCGAACGCGGTAGCGCACCGTCTGGGGGTGGACGTCCAGCGCGGTCGCCACGGCCTGCACCTGACCGGGCCGGTCCAGCCACGCGCGCAGGGTCTCGGTGAGGCGCTCGCGCGGGCCGTCCGGGAGCGGATCGAGCGGCGCCAGGCGGCTGGCGGCGAGGTC
>DATMVH010000050.1:0-7718 GCA_035563395.1 Solirubrobacteraceae bacterium | reverse complement strand
GGGAGGCGGGCGCGAGGTCGGGGTGACAGCAGCAGAAGAGCAGCAAGAGCGTGTCGTCGCCCTGCTCGCTGGCGGCGGGCTGCGGCCCGGCGTCTGTCGCCTCCTCGCGGCGGTGGCGGGCGGCCTCGCTGCGGCGGGCGTCGACGAGCCGCCGCGTCGCGACCGTCGCCAGCCACGCGCGCGGGTCGCGCGGCGGGTGCTCGGGCCACACCCGCAGCGCCTCCAGCAGCGCCTCCTGCAGCGCGTCCTCGGCGGCGTCGAAGTCCTCGCCCCGCCGGACCAGGCCCGCGAGCACGCGCGGGACGAGGACGCGGAGCGCGCCCTCGTCCAGCCGTCGCGTCGGCTCGTCGATCACGCCGTGTCAGTCGTCCGAGGGCGCCCCGGACATGACCTCCCGGACGTCGATCCACTCGTACAGCGGCGCCCCGCCCGGGCCGGGCTCGGAGGACACGTAGGCCGCCACCTCCACCGCGCGCTCGTGCGACTCGACGTCGATCGTGAACCAACCCGCGACCAGGTCGCTGGTCTCGGGATGCGGGCCGTCGGTGGTGACCGGCGCCGCGTCCGGGCCGCCGTAGCGCACCCACGTGCGCACCGGCGTGAGCGCCTGCGCGTCGACGTACTCGCCGCTCTCCTCGAGCAGCTCGATGACGTGCCTCTGGAAGGCGATGTGCGCCTCCACGTCCTCGGGCGCCCACTGGTCCATCGGGGGCACGGGACGGTGCGGCTCCGGGGCGCCGCGGTAGTGCTTGAGGAGCAGGTACTTCGGCATGGTGGTCTCCTGGTGTCGTGGGCCGCGCGTGTCGCGGCCCTTCACCTCGTGAGCGGAGCCGGTCAGAGCTTCTCGACATGCAATCACGCATGTGGCTGCGAGACTCCGGACATCGAGGCGGCCGGAGGCGCCGCGTCACGGGCGGAGCAGGACCTTGATCGCGTCGCGCTGATTCATGGCCCGGTAGCCGGCGGCGGCCTCGCCGAGCGGGAGGTGGAGGTCGACGACCCTGCCCGGGTCGATCTTCCGGTTGCAGATCAGGTCGATCAGCTCGGGCAGGAAGCGGCGCATCGGCGCCGGCCGCCGCGGACGCCCGCGAGGCTCCAGAACAGGTCTGCCGGCGCAGCCGAGCGGACCGCTTCTTCCAGGTCGCCGAGCCCGGCACGCGCTCCGCCGAGGGGCTCGCGCTGCTCGGGAGCCGGGCAGCGACAGAGCAACCCGGCCGAGCCGCCGCCGACCCCCCGAGCCCACCACGGCAGGCCGGCCGCGCGGTAGGTCACGGGCGTGCGTCGATGACCCCGTCGAGCCGGGCCGCCAGACCCTCGTGCGGCGCGGAGCCCGCCACCTGGAGTCGCCTGTCGACGGCGATCGCCCAGACCCAGTGCTGGACGCGCCGTTTGTCGGCGCCAAGCGCGGCGGCGATCGCCTCGGCCTTGCCGGCCACGTCTCTCGCGTCCTCGGCGAACAACGCCCAGAACGCCAGGTCGTAGGTCGGGTCGCCGACCCGCGGCCGCGGGTCGATCGCACGGTACCCGTGCGCGCCGAGGAGGAAGTTCGCCGGAACCGGGTCCCCGTGCAACAGCACGGGGCCGTGCGGTACGGGCGTGGCCGACAGCGCTTGAAGCCACCGCGCGGCGCGGGTCACCCGCTCACGTGCGGTCGCCCGCGGGTGCCGGCGCCACATCGCGAGCAGCCGGTCCTCGGCGCCGCCGTAGGCATCGGCGAGCGACGGGAAACCGGCGGAGGGGGACCCGCGCCGATGGAGCCGGTCGAGGACTCGAGCCGCCATGGCGACGCTCGAGCCGCCCATCGGCGTGCCCGGCTCCAACCGTTCGAGGAGCAGGGCGCCTCGGCTCGTGTCGCACGCGAGCACGCCGGCGGCCGCGTGCGAGCCCCAGTGGCGCAACGCCCGAGCCTCGGGCCGCACGGCATCGGGCCGCAGCGTCAGCTTCAGCACCGCGCGGCCGTGCGCGGTATCGCAGCCGAGGATGATGGAGCTCCAGCCGCCGGGCAGGACGTCTCCGAGGCGCAGCTGCCACTGCTCGATCAGCGCCGGAAGCCGCTGCGACAAGGCGGCATGCCAGGCCGCCGAGGCGTGGCCGAAGGCCGCGTCGACGTGGGCTTCGACCGCGGCTGGGACCATGACCGGCTTCGGCAACCCGGCCTCGTCCTGGCTCAGCCCGTGGATGTCGCGTCGGGCAGCCTGCGGCGCCCTGCCGCCTCGTCGCCGGCGACGACCGTCGCCGCGAGCGCGACCCGGTGATCCCTCGTCCAGGGCGGGCCGAGCACGGCGCGCGGGCCCCGCAGGACCTCCTCGGCCCGCTCGCCCAGCAGCTCCGCCGCTTGCGCCTCGACGTGCTTGGCGTCGTAGCAGTGGACCTCCCAGCCGCGTGCGCGGGCGAGCTCCGCGAGGAGCTCCCGGTACATAATCGCGTCCGCCCGGGCCTCGTACGGCGCGCGGCGCTGGACGGCGATGTCGTCCGGGAAGTCGGGCGGCCAGAACCGCAGCGAGAGCGAGACGACGGGCGCGGGCAGCGCCCCGGCGAGGGCGTCCAGCGCCGCCGAGCACGCCCGGATCGCCGACGCCCGCACCGTGGCGACGAGCGCCGCGGTGGCGGCGACGTCGAGGCGCCCGCGCTGGTAGTGGATCGGCGCCGCCGACACGCCCGGCTCGACGAGCTCGATCCGGCGGCGATCGACGACGGCGTGGCCGGCGGCGGCGGTCACGGCGACCGCCCAGCCGAGATGATCGGCGATTCCCACGCGCACGCCCGTGAGTCTGAATGAACGAGCCGCAGGCGCCGAGGCAGCGGCAGTCCTGGCGCGCTTCGGGAGATCGGCGCCGTGACCGCCGTCGACGCTTCGCTATCGGCGTCCGCGTTCTGGCTCCTGTTCGCGCCGCTTCGAGTGGCGTGCTCATGGACGTCCGCTCGCGTTGTTTGCCACGTCGCGCGGAACACTGCCCGCGACGGCGGCGAGAAGGAGCGGCTCCCTCTCAGGCGAAGCTTGCGCCGATGACGCGCTGAACCCGCGCCGGTACGCGTCGATGGCGTCGTCGAGCAGCGCGCGGGCGCCGGAGTCGCGACGCTTGCCGAGCCATTGCTGCTTGTAGCACCGACCGAGGATGCCAAGGCTCTCCGGGGACGCGCCACGTTCGTCGATCAGCTCGCCGATGATCCGGATCGCCTCGACGGCGTCGCCCGGAGCGTCTCGGCGGTTGAGGGCCAGGGCGAGCTGCTGTCGGATCAGCGGGGCCGCTCGCAAGGACGCCGGCATCGCGGCGACGAGCGCAACCATCGCGTCCCATGATCCGGCGTTACGGTGCGCCAGCAGCAGCTCGGTGAGCAGCTGCTCTTCCGGCGGCCGCAGCGCCCGGACTTCTCGGTCGAGCTCGTTCAGCGCGGGCCGCGCCTCGTCGCGAGCGAGCTTGGTGGCGGCCTGGATCCGCGCGCTGAGCTCGCCCGCGTGGACGGTCCGTGCGCGGAACGAGTCGGCCACATCCCGGGGCAGCGTGACGCCGGGGTAACCCGTGAAGAAGTCGAACGGCGGCGAGTCAGGGGCGCCCTCCGCCTCCTGCGCGACGGCGAGCAGCTCAGCGAGCCTGCGCTGTAGGCGTTCGCACTCGCCGCCCGCGACGCCGTCCTTCGCCAGCTCGTAGAAGACGACGCGCAAGGGTTGCACGTCGAACGGCAAGCTGCCCGCCTTGGCGCAGATGAGGATGGTCGATCGTGGACGGGCTGCATGGCGCACGCCGAGCTCGTAGAACACGTTGGCGTTGGCGAAGGTGAGATCCGCGATGACGATCTCTGCGAGCAGCAACCGCTCATACATCGGTTTGTGGACGATGCCGCTCATGGCATCCTCGTCCGCGCGGACGGACTCGAGGCCCAGGTCCACAGCCGCCGGCTTGATGCAGCGCGCGTAAAGATCGTCGAAGTCCACGACCCTCGATCCCCCGGGCTCGGTCCGCCGCCCGTACGGCATGGCGACGAACAGCAACGGTCGATAAGGCGGCTCCGGAGGCATGACCGTCGCCTGCTCGGCCGCCATCAGGGACGATCAGCCGCGGCGCCGTTCATGGCCGGTTGCGTCTGCGGTGGCACCGCGAGGACGCTCAGCGTCGCCAGGCCTTCGTTCTCGATCGCTTCCTCGACGCGCTCGACGAAGGAGATTCGGGCGTCGCCATCCCCCATCCCGCGATACGGCCCGGCTCGATGTCGGAAGAACTCCCTCTCCCGCTTCAGATAGTTCGCGGTCGACCGGTAGTTCTTCCACTGCTCGCGATAGTGCATGACGCTCTCGAAGGCCGCGACGAGCGCCACTGTGAGGCCGAGCACCGTCGCGGCGATGAGGAGCTGTGGGACCTCCTGCGCAAGGGAGGTCGTCACCGGGACGCACGCGGCCACGACGACCGCCACCGCCTGCATCCACAGATAAATGCGCTTGCAGGACATCGACTTCCGCTCGTACCAGGCGATTTGGTCCTCGACGCGCTCCCGGCAGTAGGCGACGTCGAAGTCATCACCCGCAGTCGTGTGTTGATCTGGCACCTGAGGACCTTTCCCGCGCGGCGAGTCTCTCGACGGGTCCAAGTCACGTCAACCACCGTGCCAGGACGCGGACCGGGGGCCACCGGGGGGGGCGTCTCGTCAAGCCGATAGGCCGGTCGTGTGCGTCCTTCGCGTCGCGGGATGGTGCATGGCGGAGGCCGAGGACGAGCGGAGCCTGAGCTCATTGCCGTAGAACTCCGGGCCTCGACCGCATCCTGCGGCAGCGGTCGCCCGTGCCATCGAGGCGGCGGCGTCGGTCGAGCAACGTTGTCCGGCGGCCGTGCCCGCTTCGCAGAGGGCGCCCGCCCGGAGGCCGGCGACCGGCCGTCCGCATGTTGGGAGGGGGGACAGCCGTACCCGGGCACTCGTGCCACCCTGGGTGGCTGCGGATGCCGCCGCGCTGGACCCTTTGTCCGTCCGCGACCGAAGAGGCACCGCATGACCGACCACCCCGCCGGGCCCGACGACGACGTCCGGCCCGCGATCGGCGCCGAGGAGCTCTCCACCGACCGGCGTGCCGCCCACGAGCGGCTATCGACCGGGGCGCTCGCCCGCTGGGCGCGCGCGTGCGCGACCCACCCCGGGCGCGTCGTCGCCGGCTGGGTCGGGATCGTCGCGGTCCTGGTCCTCCTCGTCGGCACGGTCGGCGGCCAGCTGCGCGACGAGTTCGAGATCCCGGGCTCCGACACCCAGAAGGCGACCGACCTGCTCGAGTCGGAGTTCTCGTCGGAGCAGGGCGCGGTCCTCAACCTCGTCTTCGCCGCCCCGCGCGGCGAGCGGCTGGACACGCCGGAGCGCCGGGCGGCGATCGAGGAGGCCATCGCGCGGCTGAAGTCGCCCGAGTTCGCGCCGCGCGACGGCAACGCCGGTCTCGAGAGCGTCGGCGATCCGTTCAGCGAGCACACGTTCTCCGACGACGGCCGGATCGCCTACGCGGAGGCGCAGTTCAACGAGACGATCGAGGACGAGGACCGCGAGCAGGTCGTCGCCGTGCAGGACACCGTGCGCGACATCGTCGAGCCCGCCGGCGTGACGGCGGAGTACAACGGCGAGGCCGAGTTCCCGCCGGTCGAGCAGGGCACCTCCGAGTCGCTCGGTCTCCTCGCCGCGATCATCGTGCTGCTGATCGTGTTCCGCACGTTCACGGCGATGCTGGTGCCGATCGCCCTGGCGATGAGCGCGCTCGTGACGGCGTTCCTGCTGCTCTACATCATCGCCGGCCTCACCGACATCAACACGATCACGCCGATCCTCGTCTCGATGATCGGCCTCGGCGTCGGCATCGACTACTCGCTGTTCATCGTCACCCGGTTCAGGCAGTTGCTGCACGAAGGGTTGCCACCGCGGGACGCCGCGGCTGAGGCGGCGGCGTCGGCCGGCCGGGCCGTCCTGTTCGCCGGCCTGACCGTCGCGATCTCGGTCTGCGGCCTCGCCGTCATCGGGCTCGACTTCGTCACCAAGCTCGGCATCGGCAGCGCGCTCGGCGTGCTGACCACGGTGCTGATCGCCAACTCGCTCCTACCCGCCGTCCTCGCGCTCCTCGGGCACCGCATCGACCGGCTCAAGGTGCCGTTCCTGCGTCCGGTCGACGACTCCGAGGCCGCGCGCGAGCGGACGCCGGTCGCCCGCTGGGGACGCTTCGTGACCGCCAACGCGCGTGTGGTGTTCCCCGTGGTGACGGTGCTCATCCTCGCCCTCGCGGCCACCTCGGCGCTGGTTCGCCTCGGCGCCGCCGACCAGGGCACGCAGCCGACGGAGCAGACCAGCCGCCGGGCGTACGACCTCCTGGCCGAGGGCTTCGGGCCGGGCTTCAACGGGCCCATCCCGATCGTCGTCGACGTCAACGGCGACCCGCAGGCGCCGCAAGCGATCCACGACCGCGTGGAGGGCATGCGCGGCGTCGCGTCGGTCGGGGAGCCGCAGCTCAACGGCGCGGGCACGGTCGGCATCGTCTTCGTGACGCCGACGTCCGCGCCGCAGGACGAGGAGACCGGCGACCTCGTCGACCGGCTGCGGGAGAACGTCGTGCCGGCCGCGACCGCGGGCGGCGACGCCGTCGCCTACGTGTCCGGCCAGACCGCGGCGTTCAAGGACATCGCGGACAAGATCATGGCCCGGCTGCCCTTCTTCCTGCTCTTCATCATCGGCGTGACGCTCGTCGTGCTGGCGATGGCCTTCCGCTCGATCGTGATCTCGGCGACGGCCGCCATCACGACGATCCTCTCGGCCTTCGTCGGCTTCGGCGTGCTCACGCTCGTGGTGCAGGAGGGCCACCTGCTCGGCCTGACGGGGCTCGACCGCACAGGCCCGATCGAGACGTTCGTCCCGCCCATCGCCTTCGCGATCCTGTTCGGGCTGTCGATGGACTACATGGTCTTCCTGATGAGCCGCATCCGGGAGGAGCACGTCCACGGCCTCCCGACGCGTGAGGCGGTCGAGCACGGCATCGCCGCGATCGGCCGCGTGGTCGTCGCCGCGGCGATCATCATGGGCACCGTCTTCGCGGCGTTCATCCTCAGCGCCGACCGCATCCCGAAGGAGTTCGGCCTGCTGCTCGCGGTGGCGATCCTCACGGACGCGCTGATCGTGCGGATGACGCTCGTGCCGGCGCTGCTCACGCTGTTGCGAGAGCGGTCGTGGTACATCCCGCGGTGGCTCGACCGGCTGCTGCCGAACCTCACGATCGAGCCCCCGCACGACCGCGGCGCGCCGCTGGCCGCGGAGGACGAGCGGCCGCCGGTCGCCGTCTGACGCACATCAGCCGCCGCGCACGGTGAGCGCGGTGGGCTCGCAGCCCTCCGCGCTCACCTCGACGCCGATCTCGCCCGGCCCGGTCGGGCGCACGATCGCGAGCGCGCGGCCGTCGAAGGTCGTGCACGACGTGCCGCCGAACGGCTCCTCCGTGCGCGGGTTCGCCGAGCCGAGGCCGGCGAGTACGCCGGCGCCGGACAGGCGCACGGAGACCGGCCGGTCGCGATGGGTGGCGAGGTTACCCGCCTCGTCCTCGAGCGCGATCGCCACGTACGCGAGGTCGGCGGCGTCGGCGCGGATCGCCTCCCGGTCGACGGTCACGGCCACGCGCCGCGGCTCGCCGGCGCTCAGCAGGGCCGTGCGCGCCCGCTCCTCCCCGCCAGCGTAGGCGACCGCGACGAGCTCGCCCGGCTCGTACGGCAGCT
>DATMVH010000049.1:0-9882 GCA_035563395.1 Solirubrobacteraceae bacterium | reverse complement strand
GGCCGACGCTCCCGATCCGTCGATGAGCGCGCCGGCCGCCGCCGAGCCGACGGCCATGCCGGCGAACAGCGTCACGCTCAGCCACGTGTACGCCTCGGTGACGGCGTGCCGCGGCACGACGGCGGGCACGAGCGTGTTGCCCGTGATGAGCGTCGGCGCGTTGGCGAGCCCCGCGACGAACAGCGCGACGGTCATCACGGCGAGCGACTCCGTGGCGCCGGCGATCAGGATCGTGCCGAGCGCGAAGGCGCCCACGGCCACGAGGAACCGGCGGTGCGCGGGGGCGCGCCACGCGATGGCGCCGTACGCGATCCCGGACAGGAGGCTTCCGGTCGCCCACAGCCCCAGCATCGGGCCCGTGGCGCCCGGGTCGCCGTGCTCGCGCGCGAAGGCGACGATCGACACCTCGACGAGCCCGAACACCGCGCCCATCCCGAGGAAGACGGCGACGACCACGACGAGTCCCCTCGAGCGGAGCGCGCTGGCATGCGGGACGTGGCCGCCGTCGGCCGCGTGCGGGCGCGGTTCCGTGGTCCGCTGGGCGACGAACAGGAGGCAGCCGGCGACGACCACCCCGATCGCGGTCAGCAGGCCGGCGGCGGGCGCGATCGCGGTGGCGAGGACCGTCACCACCACCGGACCGACGATGAACACCGCCTCCTCGATCAGCGACTCCACGGCCAGCGCCGTCCGCAGGCGGTCCTCGTCGGGCAACAGCGCCGTCCACCGCGCGCGGGCGAACGCGCCGACCTGCGGCTGCGACGCACCCGCCGCGACGGCGATGGCCACGAGGAGCGGGCCCGCGCCGTTCCCCCCGGCGCTCGCCACGAGCGCGCCGAGCGCGAGGACGTGGACGGCGAGTTGCGGCAGCAGGACCCGCGTCTGGCCCAGGCGGTCGGCGAGCCGGCTGGTCTGCGGCCCGATCAGGCTCTGGGACAGCGCGATCGCTCCGGCGACCAGGCCCGCGAGTGTGTAAGACCGCCCGAGCCCGCTGACCATCAGCACGGACCCGAGCCCGATCATGCCCTGCGACAGCCGGGCGAGCGCGCCGGCGCTGCAGAACGCCGCCGCTCCCGGCACGGACAGCACGTGGGCGTAGGCGCGCAGGCCCGACGGCGCGACCGCGTCCGTCATCGCGCCGCCACGCGGAATCGCCGTCCCCGCCGCATGGCGCCGGGATGCTCGCAGGCCACCGCGCTCAAACGGCGACGGCCTCGCGCGGAGTCGCAGCGGCCGGCTCCGGCGCCGCCGCCCGCAGCGTGAACGCGAAGCGCGCGCCCTCGCCCACGGCGCTCTCCAACCAGATCCGGCCGCCGTGGCGCTCGACGATCTTCTTGCAGACCGCGAGCCCGATCCCCGTGCCCTCGATCTCGTCGCGCCGGTGCAACCGGTGCATGAGGTCGAAGATGCGCTCGTGATCGCGCGGGTCGATCCCCGGGCCGTCGTCGCGCACCGCGATCTCCCACTCGTCGCCGCGGCGGATGGCCTCCGCGCGGATCGACGGCGCATGGCCCTTGCGGTACTTGATCGCGTTGCCGAGCAGGTTCTGGAGCAGCTGCACCATCTCCCCGCGCTCGGCGAGGACGAGCGGGAGCGGGCCCGCGCTCACGTGCGCGCCCGACTCGCCGATCGCGGCGCCGAGGTTGCGCACGGCGACCGCCCACGCCGCGCCGACGTCCACGGCCTGCGGCTCGCTCTCGGGCCGCCCGGCGCGCGAGAACTCGAGCAGGTCGGCGATCAGCGTGTCCATCTGCTTGGCGCCGTCGACGGCGCGCTCGACGAACTCGCGCCCGGTGTCGTCGAGCCGGTCGCGGCAGCGGCGCGAGAGCAGGCCGAGGAAGCCGGTGATCGTGCGCAGGGGCTCGCGGAGGTCGTGCGACGCGACGTACGCGAAGCGCTCGAGCTCGGCGTTCGAGCGAGCGAGCTCCGTCTTGCTGGCGCGGAGGTCCTCCGTCATCCGCTCCGCGAGCGCGATCGCGCGCCGCTCCGTCCGCTGCGAGGCGCCGAGCAGCCATGCGCACAGGGCGGCGAGAAGCAAGCCGACGGCGAGCGGCAGCCAGCCGAGCGTGGCCTCCCAGCCGGTCCCGAGCCCCTCGCGCGGCGCGTAGTACACCGACCAGGCCCGGCCCATGACGTCGATGTCGACGAGCTTCCTTCCGTGCGGCGGACGCGTACGCCCGGCGTCGAGCGCGCCGTCGCTGTCGAAGGCGAGGCGCGCGTCGCCGATCGGGAGCGGCGAAGCCGCCTGCAGGCCGCGGTCGTAGACCTCGAAGTCGTCGCCGGGCCGCAGGCCGACCGTGCCGCGGACGAGGTCGCCCATGCGGAACGCGGCGTACGCGGCGCCGAGCGGCGCGCCCTCCGTGCTGCGGACGCTCAGCATCACGAGGAACCCGCGCTGGTTCGCGGTCTCCTGGACGAGCCGCACCGGCGCGGTGGCCTCGGGCTGGTGCGTCGCGAGCGTGCGCTCCAGCGCGGCGCGGCGGTTCGGCTCGCTCATGTAGTCGAGCCCGAACGCCGGCTCGTTGCCCCGGACCGGCTCGAGATAGGTGATCGGCGCGTGGACCGGCCGGCTGATGATGGGGGCGATCGCGAACGGCGGGTAGCCGAGCCCGCTCTCGCTCGTCTCGCGCGCCACGCGCTCGGCCAGGGGGGCGACCTCGTGCTCCGGCGTCCACTCGGCGAAGCCGATGACCTGCACGCCGGGATGGCGGGTGAAGATGCGCTGCGACGCGAGAGCGACGTGGAACTCGCGCGGGGTCACGTGCTCGGAGCTGCGGAACAGGCCGCGCACGCTGTAGAGCACGTCGCCGTAGGTGCGGACGCGGCGCTCGAGCGACGCCGCGAGCTGCTTGGCGCGCGCGTCGAGGCGCTCCTGCCGGGCGCGCTCCGTCCCGGCGGCGAAGAGGCACTGGGCGATCGCCGCGGCCAGGAGGACGAGCGCGGGCACGGCGAGCGTCGCGACGCGGCGGCGGTGGCTCACCGGGCTCTGCGGTCGGTCTGCCATACCCCGGGGGCATCGGAAGACCGGTGCCCGGGCTGAAGCCCGCATGTCCGCATTCGGTCATCCGGGACGGCCGGTGTCCCTCGCACCGGGCCGCCGCGCGTCAAGATCCCGTCGGGGCGGGCCGGCCGTCCGGCCGCCCCGGGTCCGTCGCGGACCGCGACCGCAAGAGGAGCGTCGGGCGTGGCAGTTGCCGGACTCACGCAGGAGCGGACGTCGATGCCCGTGATCGGCCTCCGGCGCGCGGCTGCTCGCGCTGGCCACGGCGGGCTTCGCCTTCGGGCTCGTGCTCGCGCTCGTGCTGGGGCCGAGCCGGCACGCGGAGCTTCGCGCGCTCGAGGCGACGCTCGCGCTGATCATCGGCTGGGGCTTCATCGGGGCGGGGCTCCACGCCTGGTGGCGGCGCCCGCAGAACACCTTTCGGCCCGCTGATGACCGCGACGGGGTTGCTCTTCTTCGTCTCGGAGCTCGCGGCCTCGAACTCCGCGGTCGTCCACGCGGTGAGCACGCTGCGCTCACGGGGCTGTTCCTCCGGCGGCACCGGCAGCGGTCCGACCCCGCCGAGCGCCGGGCGCTCGGGCCCGTGCTCCTCACCGGCGCCACGGTCGTCGCGGTCGTCCTCGCCGGCCTCGTCGCCGAGCTCTCCGGCCACGCGACGATCGCGGAGCTCGGCTACGACGCCACGCAGGTCGCCATCCCGCCGCTTCCGTACGCGTTGCTCGCCGCGCCGGCGCGCAGCCGGACGACCCGCGGGGACGCGCTGAGCGAGTTGTGGCGCGGCTCGGCCGCGCCCGGGGGCAGGAGGAGATCCGCGCCGCCATCGCCCGCGCGCTCGGCGACCCGTCGCTGCGGCTCACCTACGAGCGGGCCGCGGGCGGCCCGGCGTAGCACTGGAGCCTGCCGGAGGCCACCACACCCGCGGGCTGCGCGAGTACCCGCGCGAGTGCGAGCGGCGGGTGGCCGCGTTCCTGGAGGCCCACTTGGCTGAGGCCTCAGTCCGGCACGAAGAGCCGCGCGAGGCGGTTCTCGTCGCTCTGCGGGTGGAAGTCCCACAGGCCCTTGAGCTGCGCGCGCAGCTCCTCGGGCAGCCGGTCGACCCCCGGGCAGTCGATCTCGACGAGATTGCCCGCCGGGTCCCGGACGTAGAGCTGCACCAGGTCGCCCGGCAGCTCGACGAGGTTGTTGCCGAACGCGTCGAAGTCGAAGGCGCCGCGCCGCTCCGCCGCGCGGTACACGGGCTCGATCTCGTCGACGGTCACCGCGAAGTGGTGGTGGCTCGTCGGCTGCAGGTCGCGCTCGAAGAGGTGCAGCTGCGTGCGGCCCAGCGCGAGCCACTGGACGGGGAAGCCGAAGTTGGGCGTCGTGATCGGCTCCGCGCCCAGGAGGTCGACGTAGAAGTCGACCGAGTCCCGCAGGTCGCGCGCGTTGACGCTCACGTGGTTGATCCGGCTGCTCACGTCGCTCCCCCGTCGTCCCGAGCGCGTACGATCCCGCGCCCACCGCGAGAGGGGAGGATCGCATGTCGCAGATCGTCGTCGTCGGCTCGTTCAAGGCCCGCGAGGGCAAGGAAGAGGAGGCGGTCGAGGCGTTCAAGGCGCTCGTCCAGCCGACGCACGACGAGGACGGCTGCATCCTCTATGCGCTCAACCGCGGCGTCGACGATCCGCGCGACCTCTGCTTCGTCGAGCGCTGGGCGTCGATCGCGGCGCACGACGCGCACATGGAGAGCGACCACATCAAGGCCATCCTCGGCCGCGTCGAGGACCTGTTCGGCGACGACGCGAGCATCGTCCGCTACGCGGAAGTGCCGCACGGGGAGCCGACGAAGGGCTCGCTCTCGGTGCACGCCGGCGGCTGACGCCGCCGCCAGCGAGCGGCGTCTCGCGGGCGCGTGCCCCGCGCGCCCGCCGACCGTCGGCGCCAGGACCACGGCGTCGCGCTCGCGGACCCGCTCGGCGATCCGCTCGTGCAGCGTCTCCAGCCCGAGCTCCTCGTCGGTCGCGATGCCCTGGGCGACGATCTGCGGCGCCAGCGACCGGGTGACCGCCGCGCTGAGCATCGGCCCGGCCGGATCCTCCGGCGCGAAGGAGGGCTGGATCCCGAACGTCGTCACGTCGGCGAAGCCGGCGCGGCGCAGCAGCGACCCGATGCGGGTGCCGATGCGGGGATCCGCCCCGGCGGACCGGAACGCCGCCTCGATCCAGACGCGCACCGAGTCGACGAGCGGCGCCTCGGGCTCTCCGCGCAACGCGCCCATGTCGAACTCGACCAGCACCATCGTGCCGCCCGGCCGGAGCGCGCGGCCCGGTCGACGCCGAGCTCCGAGCCCGCGGGATCGACGAGGCGAGCGACCAGGAATGCGACGTCGCCGAGCCCGGTCCCGAGGTCCAGCGCCCGCATGGAGGCCCGGATGCCGGCCGCGCAGCAGCGCCTTCGTGGCGCCCGCGATCGAGGTCGCCCGGGCGTCGAGGCGCGCGATCTCCGCGTGCCCGGTCCCGAGCACGTAGGCGGTGGTCCGGCTCATCCGCACGTCCTCTCTCGCTCGCGGTCGATCCCCCGCGGGACGGCGTCACGAGCAAGCCCGGCGGCGACGCATCAAACAGGATTGATGTATTATCCGGCGAGCATGCCCGCTCCGGCGCATCCCGGTCCCAGCGCACCGCCCCCGTTCCTGCGGCTGGCTGGCCATCCGGTGCGCTGGCGGCTGCTGACGGAGCTCGCCCGCAGCGACCGCCGGGTGGGCGAGCTCTGCGAGCTGGCGGGCCGGCCCCAGAGCCTCGTCTCCTACCACCTGCAGCAGCTGCGCCGGGGCGGGCTCGTGTCGGCGCGGCGCAGTGCCGCGGACGGCCGCGACAGCTACTACGCGCTGGATCTCGGCCGGTGCGCCGAGCTCGTCGCCGGCGCCGGCGCCGCGCTCCACCCCGGCCTCGCGCCGGCCGGCCGCGAGCACGGCTCCGTGCGGGCGCGGGTCCTGTTCCTCTGCACGGGCAACAGCGCGCGCTCGCAGATGGCCGAGGCGCTCTGCGAGCAGCTGTCGGACGGCGCGGTGCGCGCGGCGAGCGCCGGCAGCCGTCCCAAGCCGCTCCATGCCAACGCCGTCCGGGCGATGCGCGCGCGGGGCATCGACATCGCCGGGCGTCGCTCCAAGCACCTCGGCGAGTTCGCCGCCGAGCGCTTCGACGCCGTGGTCAGCCTCTGCGATCGCGTGCGCGAGGTCTGCCCGGAGTTCCCGGCCGCGCCGCGGCTCGTCCACTGGAGCATCCCCGATCCGGCGCGCGAGCCGGGCACCGACGCCGAGACGCTGCCGGCGTTCGAGCGCACCGCCGCCGAGCTCGCCGCGCGGATCGGCTTCCTCATCGTCGAGATCACCACAACCAGGCAGGAGGCGACCCAGCATGCCTGAGGAGCTCGTCAACGTCCGCTACATGGTCGACGACGTCGAGAAGGCGATCGACTTCTACACCACCCACTTCGGCTTCGAGCTGCGCTCCAGCGCCGCGCCCGCGTTCGCCGACGTCGTCCGCGGCCACCTCCGCCTGCTGCTCAGCGGCCCGAAGAGCTCGGCCGGCCGGCCGATGCCCGACGGGCGCACGCCGGAGCCGGGCGGCTGGAACCGCCTGCACTTCGTCGTCGACGACATCGCCGCCGAGGTGGAGCGGCTGCGCTCGGCCGACGTGGCGTTCCGCAACGACATCGTCAGCGGCCCGGGGGGCCGCCAGATCGTGCTCGAGGATCCCGCCGGGAACCCGATCGAGCTCTTCCAGCCCGCCGGCGGCTGAGACTCGGGAGACGCTTTCCTGGCCGGCAGACCGGGAATCAGCGTTCCAGCCGCCCGTGGTCGAGCACGTCAGCGATCTCAAGCTGCAATACCTCGTGGAGCTCTCCAAGCTCGGCGACCGCTGCGCGGCGATGGAGTCGGAGGTCGCGCAGGAGCTCGTCGAGCGCGGGTTCGTCTACGGCGAGCGGACGATCCCCTTCGTGATCATGCCGCACTTCATCTCGCCGGGCCAGCTGCGCCGGCTGACCGGTGCGGTGGCGACGATCTCGCCCGTCCTGGACCGCTTCTGCGACGCCTACTGCGAGGACGCGGAGCTGCGCGACGAGCTCGGCCTCTCGCCGCGCGAGGACGCGCTGATGCGGATCGATCCCGGCTTCCCGCAGCCCATTCGCGTGTCGCGGCTGGACGCCTTCCTCCACGACTACGACGTCAAGTTCCTGGAGTTCAACACGGACTCGCCGGCCGGCATGGCGTGGACCGACGTGCTGTACGAGGCGCTGCGGCGGAAGGTCGACCTCGCCCGGGTCACCGACGTCTTCGACACCGGCTACACGCCGGTGCTGCCCGAGGTGGTCGACACGCTCCTCGACGCCTACCGCGCGTTCCGCGCGGGCCGTCCGGAGCTGCCGGAGAACCCCCGGCTCGCGGTGGTCGACGTCGCAGGGACGCCGACCGTCGCGGAGTTCCGCCTGATCTGCCGGTTCGCCGGCCGCGCGGGGCTGGAGACGGTCGTCGCCACGCTCGACGACCTGCACTACGACGGCTCGCAGCTCATGGCGGGCGGCAGTCCCGCACAGCTCGTCTACCGCCGGGCGCTCGTGGAGGACGTCACGGAGGACGGCCCGCTGGCCGCCGCCGCGCGCGACGCGCGCGCGGTCGTCGTCAACCCGTTCCGCGTCCACGTGGCGTCGAACAAGAAGATCCTCGCCCTGCTGCAGGACGAGCGCTTCGCCCACCTCCTCACCCGGGCGGAGGCCGAGACGATCCGGCAGACCGTGCCATGGTCGAGGATCCTCCGGCCCGGGCGGACGACCTACGGCGACTGGCGCTTCGACCTGCTCAGCTTCGTCCGCGACAACCGCGAGCGGCTCGTGCTCAAGCCGGCGAGCGACTACGGCGGCCGCGGCGTCATGCTCGGCATGGAGACCGGCCAGGACGCGTGGGACGCGGCCGTCGAGGAGCACGCCGAGCAGCGCGACTTCATCGTCCAGGAGTACGTCCCGATCCCCGAGGAGATGTTCCCGACGGTCGAGGACGGCCGCGTCCAGATGCGGCTCAAGCGGTTCAACATCAACCCGTACTGCGTCGGCGGGCGCTACGTGGGGATGATGACCCGGATCTCCGACCAGGCGGTGATCAACGTCGCCGCGGGCGGCGGCATCCTTCCGAGCGTCGTCGGCCGCCACAAGCGCAAGCTGCTGCTCGAGGAGGACGAGGCGCCGGCGGGCTGAGCGCCGCGCGCGACCCTACGGCTGGTCGTGCACGTTGGGCAGTCCGGCCCGATAGCGGGCCGCGTCCTCGCGCTTCGCCGCGTCGAGCTCCGGCGGGTCGTACAGCCTGAACTTGCGTGCGGGCTCGGCGCGGGAGCCCGATCGGCGGAGGATCTCGTTGACCGCCTCGCGAGCCGACTCGTTGGCGCCCTCCATCGTCGCCAGGTCGATGTCCGTCTGAACGTAGTCGCCGGCGAGCACGAGGTTCGGGATCGCGGTCCCCGCCGTCGGCCGGTTCTCCCACGAGCCGACGGTGTTGACGAGCAGCGGCTCGTCGTTGGCGTTGCGCCCGCGGGCGGGATCCCAGGCGATGGCGGGATCGAGGAACCACGAGTGCAGGACGTCGTCGGGAAGGACGACCTCGCCCGTGTCCTCGAGGTGCGCCTTGGCCTGCGCCCACACCTCGTTCTTGACCTCGGCGGGGCTGCACCGCTTGGCGGGCTTGCCGTAGAGGATGCCGGGCGTGTCCCAGTCGGAGATGTCGATCGAGAGGCAGTCGACGGCCTCCCCGTCGCCGTAGCGCCGCCGGAAGCGGCCGCGCCAGAACTGGGCCTGGGTCAGGCCGGTCAGCGCCCACGGGGAGTCGACGAAGGACACGTGGCCGTGGGTGAGCTCGACCCGGCGGCGGAGATAGAGCTGGATCCCTCCCATCCAGTCGACGCGCAGCTCGCGCATGCCCTCCAGCGCCGGATCGGCACGCAGCAGGGCCGGTGACCACAGGCGGCGGGCGCGCTCCACGGGCATCGCGCACACGAACCAGTCCGCTTCGGCGAGCCGGCGGCGGCCGGCGCGGTCGCGCACCCGGGCGGCGGCGATCCGCCCACGGCGGAGCTCGAGCGCCTCGACCGTGTGGCCCACGTGGAACGCGACGCCCAGCGAGCGCAGGTGCTGCACCCACGGATCGATCCACGCCTCGTTCGTCGGCGCGTCGAGCACCCGGTCCGGCGCGCCGTCGTTGCCGCGGCCCTGGAAGGTCATCAGGAAGGCCTCGGCCATGTTCCCGATCGTCCGCGTGCTGGCCACGGTCTCCTTGGCCGCGACGAGCAGGCGCGTCAGCCCCTTCGCGACGATCTGCTTGTAGTCGTCGGACATGGCCTCGGCGCGGACGAAGTCCCACCACGACGTGCGCTCCCACTCGCCGAACCGGCGCTCGTCGCTGCTGGTCAGGAACACCAGGAGCCGGTTCGTGAAGAACGCCGCCTCGTGCTGCGGGATCCCGCCCTGCTGGGCGACGGCGGCGAGGATGCGCTGCTCGATCGACCGGACGCCCGCGGTCGGTTGCGAGAGGCCGCCGAAGCCGGCGACGTCCGGACGGCCCTCCGTCCGGACCGAGCGCCCGGTCGTCGCGTCCACGAGGTTGTTCCACACGCCGTCGGCGTTGCCGGCGAACGGCGTGCGTCGCATGGTGTCCGGGACGTGGTGATAGAAGCCGGGAAAGAAGCGGAAGCCGTGCTCGCCCGGCAGGGCGCGCCGGCCGTTCGCCGCGGTCCCGGGCACGGGGATGCTGCGCGCCTTGCCGCCGAGGGCCTTGCGCTCGTGGACCGTCACCCGGAAGCCCCGCTCCGCGAGCTCGTGGGCGGCCGCGAGGCCCGCCATCCCACCGCCGAGGACGG
>DATMVH010000048.1:0-4333 GCA_035563395.1 Solirubrobacteraceae bacterium | reverse complement strand
GTCCTCCGTGCGGGAGTCGTCCGGGTTCGTGAAGATCTTGTCCGTCGGGCCGTACTCGACGACGGCCCCCGTCCGGCTGCGCCCCTCGTCGTGGAGCTCGACGGTGAAGAACGCCGTCATGTCCGACACGCGCGCGGCCTGTTGCATGTTGTGGGTGACGATCACGATGGAGTAGCTCTCCTTCAGCTCCATCATGAGGTCTTCGATCCGTCCTGTCGAGATCGGATCCAGCGCGGAGCACGGCTCGTCCATGAGCAGGACGTCGGGCTCCGTCGCGAGCGCGCGGGCGATGCAGAGGCGCTGCTGCTGGCCGCCGGACATGCCGAAGGCGTTCGTCTTCAGCCGGTCCTTGACCTCGTCCCACAGCGCGCCGCGTCGCAGCGCCCGCTCGACGATCTCGTCCATGTCGCCCTTCATGCCCATCACGCGCGGGCCGAAGGCGATGTTGTCGTAGATCGACTTCGGGAACGGGTTCGGCTTCTGGAAGACCATGCCGATCCGCTTGCGCACCTGCACCGGGTCGATGCCGGGCGCGTAGAGGTTCTCGCCGTGGTAGACGACCTCGCCCTCGACCCGCGCCGACGGGATCAGGTCGTTCATCCGGTTGAGGCAGCGGATGAACGTCGACTTGCCGCATCCCGACGGGCCGATCAGCGCGGTGATCTCGTTCGCGTGCAGGTCCAGCGTGACGTCGCGGATCGCCTTGTGGGAGCCGTAGAAGACGTCGACGTCGTTGACGTCGAAGATGACGTCGCGCTCGGTCCTCGTCGCCGCGCCCGCGTCGGGCCGCGCGGCGGTCTCGCGCTGATGCGCGATGGCGTCGCGGGGGCCGCGCTGCTGGGGCGGCTGCTCGGTCACGGAGCGGGGATCGGGCACGTTGGTTTCACCACTTCTGCTCGTAGCGGTTGCGGAGGACGATCGCGACGGAGTTCATGAGCAGCAGGACGACCATCAGGACGATGATGGCGCCGGCGGCGAGATCCACGAACTCGCGGTTGGGATCCTGCGTCCAGGCGAAGATCTGGATCGGCAGTGCGGTGAACGCGGAGCCGAGCCCGTCGGGATTGAAGCGCGGGTTCACCGCGGCCCCGATGACGAGCAGCGGCGCGGTCTCGCCGATCGCCCGCGACAGCGCCAGGATCACGCCGGTCGCGATCCCGGCGATCGATCCGGGGAGGACCTGCTTCCAGATGGTCTGCCACTGCGTCGCGCCGAGCGCGAGCGAGCCCTCGCGGATGGAGGGCGGCACCGCGCGGATCGCCTCCCGCGCGACGATGATCACGACGGGAAGGACCAGCAGCGACAGCGTGATCCCCCCGGCCAGCAGCGTGCGGCCGACCGAGAGCGGGCCGCGCACGATGAAGGCGAGCCCCAGGATGCCGTAGACCACGGAGGGCACCGCGGCGAGGTTCTGGATGTTGACCTCGATGAGCCGGTTCCACCACTTGTCGCGGTCGGCGTACTCCTCGAGATACACGGCGGTCGCCACGCCGAGCGGGACGACGACCACCGCGCAGATGAGCATCAGGTAGAGCGTGCCCCAGATCGCGGACTCGACGCCGGAGTTCTCCGGGAAGATGCGCGAGGGGAAGCTGGTCAGGAAGTCGAGCGACAGCACCCGCAGGCCGTCGTGGGCGATGTCGTAGAGGAGCGTCGCGAGCGCGAGGATCGTGAGGCCGACGGCCCCGAACATGAGGCCGCGGAAGAGCCCGGCGAAGGCGCGCGTGCGCCCGTCGGCCCGCGGGATGACGGCGCGGCTCGCGCGGGCCGCGATCTGCGCGCCGCTCATTCGTACACCTGCCGGTACTTGCGGACGAGCCGGATGGAGATGAGGTTCAGCGCCAGCGTCAGCAGGAACAGCGTCATGGCCACCACGAAGATCGTCTCGTACTCGATCGAGCCGGTCGGGATGTCGCCGCGCGCGGTGGCGGCGATGAACGCCGCCATCGACTGGTAGGACTCGTAGGGGTCGAGGGAGAGCTGCGCGCGCTGGCCGCCGGCGATGAGGATGATCACCGTCTCCCCCACCGCCCGGGACGCGCCGAGGACGAGCGCCGCGACGACGCCGGACAGCGCGGCCGGGAAGACGACGCGCAGCGCCGTCTGCACCTTGTTCGCGCCAAGCCCGGCCGCCCCCTCGCGCAGCGACGACGGCACGGAGGAGAGCGCGTCCTCGGCGACCGACGCGATCGTCGGGATGACGAGCACGCCGAGGATGATCCCCGCCGACAGCGCGTTGAACTGGTTGACCCCGAGGCCCAGCGCGTTCCGCAGCACCTCGGGGGTGAAGAAGGTGAGCGCGAAGTAGCCGAACACGATCGTCGGCACGCCGGCGAGGATCTCGAGGATCGGCTTGACGACCTTGCGCACGCGCCGCGGCGCGAACTCGGAGAGGTAGATCGCGCTCAGCAGGCCGATCGGCACCGCGACCAGCAGGCCGATGCCCGTCAGGTAGAGCGTCCCCCAGATCAGCGGCAGGACGCCGAAGGACTGCTGGTCGCCGGCGAGCAGCGGGGTCCACTTCGTCCCGAGGAGGAAGTCGCCGAGGGGCACGTCGCCGAAGAAGGCGATGGTCTCGCGGATGAGCGAGAAGACGATCGCCAGGGTCGTGCCCACGGAGACGATCGCCGCCGCGAACAGGACCAGGCGGATCGCCGCCTCGGCGCGCGACCGGCGCGAGGGCCGCCGGACCAAGGAGGTCCGGCCGCTCGTCGCGCCGCCGCTGACGGCTGTGGAGTGGTCCGCCACGGGGCTCCGGTCAGGTCCCGCTCTCGGCCTTGGTCAGCTCCTGCCGGGCCTCGGAGACCTGCGCGTCGGTCAGCGGCACGATCTTGGCCGCCTCGGCGATCCGCGGCGCGTTCGCCACGGCGAACTCCATGAAGGCCTTCACCTCCGGCTTCTGGATCGACTTCGTCGCCGGATACATGAACAGCGGCCGCGACAGCGGCTTGTACGAGCCGTCCTGGATCGAGGCCGTGGAGGGCTTCACGCAGCCGTTGCCGGAGTCGACACCGACGAGGTTGAGCTGGTCGGCGGCGCCCTCGTAGTAGGAGAAGCCGAAGTAGCCGAGGCCGCCCTCGTCGCCCGCGACGCCGGTGACGAGCTGGTTGTCGTCCTCGGACGCCTCGTAGTCCTCGCGCGTGACGCCCTCCTCGCCGTTGATCTCGGCGGTGAAGAAGTCGAACGTCCCGGAGTCCGTGCCCGGGCCGTACAGCGACAGCGGGGTGGCGGGAAGCGAGCCGCCCACCTGCTGGAGCGAGTCGACCTTGGAGCCCTTGTTCCAGATCTGCTCGAGCTGCCGCGTCGTGAGGCAGTCGACGGCGAGGTTCTTGTTCGTGACGACGGCGATCCCGTCGTTCGCCACCTGGATTTCGCCGAACTTCACGCCCGCCTTGCGGCACGCGGGAACTTCCTCCTCGGCGTCGATCGGGCGCGAGGCGTTCGAGATGTCCGTCTCGCCGGCGCAGAACTTCTCGAAGCCGCCGCCGGTGCCGGACTGCCCGACGGTGATGCGCACGTCGGGGTTCTCCTCGTTGAACAGCTCCGCCGCGGCCTCCGCGAACGGGAAGACCGTCGAAGAGCCGTCGATGGCGATGGTGCCCGACAGCGCGCCGTCGGCCTGCCCGGAGCCGCCGCTGGTGCCGCTCTCGTCGTCGCCGCAGGCGCCGACCGCGAGGGCCAGCGCGCCCGAGAGCGCGAGCAGGCCCAATCGCTTGTTCCGAATGAAGCGCATCGTTCTCCTAGATCGCGTGCGGTCGGCGACCCTCGCACGGCTCCATCCCTGAGCCTGTTACGAAGTCGTCGCCGTCTTGTGAAAAGCGTGTGAAGGCTCCGGCTCGAACCGGTAGCCGAACCCGAAGTGCGTGTGGATGAAGGCCCAGTCCGGCAACGCCTGCGCGAGCTTCGTCCGCAGCTTGTGCACGTAGACGTCGACGGAGCGGTCGTGCTCGCGCAGGTCCGTGCCCCACACCAGCGCGTACAGCTCCTCCCGCCGCACGACGCTTCCCTGCCGCCGTGCGAGCGCGGCGAGCAGGTCGAGCTCGCGGACGGACATCGGCACCGTCCGGTTCCCCGCCCGCACGACGTGCTCCGCCGGCCGCACCTCGAGGGCTCCGGCCCGCAGGACCTCGCGGTCGTCCATCTGCTTCATCGCGCCCGTACGCTGGCGCGGCGGGCGCGCCGCCCGGTTACCGATTCGTGAAACGGGCGTGACCGCGCTGTGAACGCCCGCAGGAGCGGGTCAGCCGTGCACGTGCTTGCGCGCGCCGGTGTGCGTCTCGTCGCGCCGCAGCGACCGGCGCCGCCGCGCCGCGGCCCGGTGGCGCGCCCGGCA
>DATMVH010000047.1:0-4197 GCA_035563395.1 Solirubrobacteraceae bacterium | reverse complement strand
TCAACTGCAACTCGCCGCTGCGCTGGGACGACCGGATGCTCAGCGCGCAGCTCGAGTACAACCGCGCCGGGCAGGCGGTCGTGCTCACGCCGTTCCTCCTGATGGGCGCGATGTCGCCGGTCTCCATCCCCGCGACGCTCGTACAGCAGATCGCCGAGGCGCTGTCGGGCATCGCGCTCGCCCAGCTCGTGCGCCCGGGCTGCCCGGTCGTGTTCGGGTCGTTCCTCTCCAACACCGACATGCAGTCGGGCTCGCCGAGCTTCGGCACGCCGGAGTCGGCGATCGGGCTGCTGTGCACGGGCCAGATCGCGCGGCGCTTCGGCCTGCCCTTCCGCAGCGGCGGCGGGCTGAACGCGAGCCAGACGGTGGACGCGCAGGCCGCCTACGAGGCGCTGATGACGATGCTGCCGACCTTCCTCGCCGGCACGAACTTCGTCATGCACGCCGCGGGGTGGCTCGAGGGCGGGCTGGTCTCCTGCTACGAGAAGTTCATCGTCGACATCGAGCTGCTGCGCATGCTCAAGCACGAGTTCAAGCCGCTCGAGGTGACGGAGGAGAGCCTCGCGTTCGACGCCCACGAGGAGGTCGGCTCGGGCGGCCACTTCCTCGGTGCGGCCCACACGCTGATGCACTTCCGCGACTGCTTCTACCGGCCGCTCCTCTCCTCGACGGAGAACTTCGACCGCTGGCAGAAGCGCGGCGGCGCGGACGCGACCGAGCGCGCGGCGCGGATCTGGCGCGAGAAGCTCGAGGCCTACGAGCAGCCGCCGATCGACGAGGCGGTGCGCGCGCAGCTGCGCGAGTTCGTCGCGCGGCGGCGCGCCGAGCTGGGCGACGAGCCGGTCGAGACGCCGGCCTTCTAGGCCGGCACGGAGAGCCGCGCGAGCGTCGCGCGCCGCCAGCGCTCCGTGCGCTCGACCTCGTTGAACGTGTAGAAGTGAAAGCCGGCGATCCGGGCGCCGGGGTCGGCGATCGTGGGCGCCAGCGCCCGCATGAGTGCGTCGGGCTTGAACTGCCGCGCGATCAGCCGGCCCATCCAGCTCCGGTGATGGCCGAGGAAGCGCGCGGACTCGCCGAGGCCGATCCTCATGGAGATCCGGATCAGCCGCGCGTAGTCGACGATGCCCGGGAGGCCGATCCAGATCGGCAGATCGGTGCCGCGCGCCCGGACCTGCGCGATCCAGCCCTCGATCACCGCCGCGTCGAAGCAGATCTGGCTGATGACGCACGTCGCCATCGGCGCCTTGGCGAACATCGCCTGGATCGTCTCCTCGTCGCTGATCACGTGATGGCTCTCGGGATAGCCCGTGATGCCGATCTCGTCGAACCGTCCCCGCAGGTCGCCCATCGCGCGCAGGAGGTCGGCGGCGCCGTGGAACTCGCCGGCGGGCGGGTCGGCGTCGCCGGCGGGGACGAAGAGCTCGCGGATCCCCGCGGCCAGCAGGCGGGAGGCGACCTCCTCGAGATGGCCGCGGTCACGCACGAGCCGCGCGGACAGGTGCGGCACGACGGTGAAGCCGCGCGCGGCGAGGCCGAGCGCGGTGTCGACCGTCGCGTCCAGCCCCTTGGCCGGCGACGCGGTCACGGTGACGCGGGCGGAGCGCGGGACGTGCGCGTCCACCGCGTCGACGATCCCATCGAGGGGAAGGACCTCGTAGCGGGGACGCTCGAGCCGCTCGGCGAGGGCGCGCCGGGTCGCGTCGAGCGCGGTGTCCACCAAACTGATATATCAGACGTGTGGCCGTCGATCCAGCGCTTCCCGACATCCTCCCGGAGCCCGCTCGCGCGCTGATCGCGGAGCGCGCCTACGTGGCGCTGCGCGACCGGATCGTGACGCTGCGGCTGCCTCCCGGCTCCGTTCTGCGCGAGGACGAGCTGATGGCGGAGCTCGGCATCGGCCGCACCCCGCTCCGCGAAGCGGTCAAGCGGCTGACGCTCGAGAACCTCGTCGCCGTGCGCCCGCGCCGCGGCACGTTCGTGACCGACGTGCACCCCGCCGACATCGCCGCGATCACGGAGATCCGCGCCGAGCTCGAGGGGTTCGCCGCGCAGCTCGCCGCGGAGCGCCTCGACGACGAGGGACGCGACGTGGCGCGCATGCTGCTCGGCGCCGTCGACACGCTCGAGCGCGAGGGCGACCAGGACGCGCTGATGCGGCTGGACCAGCGCGTGCACCGCTTGACGTGGGAGCAGTCGCGCAACGCGTACCTGCTCGAGACGCTCGAGCGCTTCTTCACGCTGTCGCTGCGGATCTGGTACGTCGTGCTCGACCGGATGCCGACGCTGCGCGCGGCCGTGCACCGGCAGTCGCAGCTGCTGGAGGCGCTGCTCGCCGGCGACGGCGCCACGGCGCGCGCGCTGATGCACGAGCACGTGCTCGCCTTCCAGCGCGACGTCGACCACGCCTTCGCCGGCGAGCGCTGACGCCGGCGCCTCAGCGCTCCTCCGGCGCGTAGCGGTGGTGCAGGATCAGCGGGTTGCCGTCCGGGTCCTGGAAGATCGCCTGGTGGCACACGCCCGAGTCGAGCATCGGCACGACGAACGTGACGCCCTTGGCCTCGAGGCGCTCGCGGGCCGCGGCGACGTCGTCGACGTGAAGCGCGATCGGCGTGCTGTTCGGCCGGGCCTCCGGCTGGCCGAAGCCGGTCGGGTCCATGACGGCAAGCGTCAACTGACCGGCCTGGAACTCGGTGGCGGGTGCGTCCCCCCAGCGCTTGCGGCGCTCGAGGCCGAGCGTCTCGCCGTAGAACTCGACGGCGCGGTCGTGGTCGCGGGTCGGCACGCAGACGAAGTCGACGCCGGTGATCAGGGGCGGATCGGCGAACATGGCGGGCTCCTCCTCGGTTCCAGCGGATGCTCGCAGCTGTGCCGGTCCGGCGCCGAGGCCGTTGGCGGCCGCGCGCCGACGGGTAGGCGGCGCACCATGGCCGACCCGGGGAAGGCCCGCATCGCCGAGAACGAGGCGTTGTACCGCGCGATCAACGAGCGCCTCGCCGCCTGGGAGGAGCGCGGGACCGCACCGGCGGACGAGCGTCACATCTTCTTCTGCGAGTGCGGCCGCGAGACGTGCGACGAGCGCATCGTCGTCACCATGGCCGAGTACGAGCAGCTGCGCGCGGACCCGACGCGCTTCGGCGTGCTCCCCGGGCACGAGACGCTGGAGGCGGAGCGCGTGGTCGAGCGGCGCGACGGCTACATCGTCGTCGAGAAGCACGCGGACGTGCGCGACGTCGCGGAGCGCACGGACCCGCGGTCCTGAGCCGCACGGCTGTGTGACCAGCGCCGCACTCGCGCCGGCGACGCCGGGGTACGGCAAGCCCATGACGACGACGAGAGACCTCGACGGCAGCAGGATCGTGATCACCGGCGCGAGCAGCGGGATCGGGCTCGAGGCCGCACGCCGGCTCGCCCGCGAGGGCGCGCGCCTCGTGCTCGTCGCCCGCGGGCGCGAAGGCCTCGAGGTCGCGGCACGCGCAGCAGAGGACGCAGGAGGCACGGCGCACGTCGTCGTGGCCGACGTGACCGACCCCGCGCAGGTGCAGTCGGCGATCGATGAGGCCGTCGCCGAGCTCGGCGGCATCGATGTCCTCGTCTCCTCCGTCGCCGGCCTCGCGTACGGCGCGTTCGGGGATCTGAGCGCGGAGGACTTCGCCCGCTCGCACGACGTGACGTTCCACGGGGTCGTGCACCCCGTGCGGGCCGCGCTGCCGCATCTCGAGCGCTCCGGCGGCACGCTCGTCGCCGTCGTCTCCATGGCCGGCAAGGTGCCGATCCCGCTGCACTCGCCGTACGTGGCGGCGAAGCACGGGGTGCGCGGCTTCCTCGGCTCGCTGCGCGTCGAGCTCAAGCACCGCGGGTCGTCCGTCCGGGTGTGCATGGTGCACCCGGGCTTCGTCGGGACCCCGTTCTTCGACCACGCGACGAGTGCCGTCGGCACGCAGCCGCACCCGCTGCGTCCGGTCTACCGGACGGAGGACGTGGCGCGAGCGGTCGTCGCGTGCGTGAAGTACCCGCGCGCCGAGCTCGACGTGGGGGGCAGCGCCCTGCTCCTCGACGTCCTCACCACCGTCGCGCGCCCGCTGTCCGACCTGTTTCTCGCCACCTACGGCGTGGTGGGGCAGCGCCGCGACCTGCCCGCCGTGCGGCCCGGCATGCTGTGGCAGGCCTCGGGCCGCGGCAATGCACGCGGCACCGTGC
>DATMVH010000046.1:0-11023 GCA_035563395.1 Solirubrobacteraceae bacterium | reverse complement strand
GGCGCCTCGGCGCCGGCGCGTCCTCGCTGCGCGCGCCCGCGGCGGCGGTCGCGATCGTCGCCATCGCCGCCGTCACGCTGCCCCGTGGCTTCACGGTCGGCGTGGGCGCCGGCACGGACAACTCGTGGATGGCCGCGATCGCCATGGCCGCCCACGACGGCCTCGTCTTCGGCCGCGACGTGGTGTTCACCTACGGGCCGCTGGGCTGGCTCGGGACCGGCCGGCTCGCGTATCCCGTCCAGGGGACGTTCGCGTTCGCCTTCGCGCTCGCCACGCACGTCGCGGCGGTGGCGGCGGTGGCGCTGGGGCTGCGGCGCAGCCTCGGCTGGCCCGGCGCCCTGCTCGGCGCGCTCGCCCTCATGTCGTTCGTCCGGTGGCTGGCGCCGAACGACGAGCCGCAGGTCGCGGTCGTCGCGGTGGCCGCGGTGGCCGCGGTCGCGATGCTGCGGCGGGCGGGGCGCGCCCCGCTCGAGCGCCGCCGAGTCCTCGCCTTCGCGGTCGCCGGCGGCGTGTTCGCGGCGCTCGAGCTCCTGATCAAGCTCAACACGGGCGCGACGATCGCCGCCATCGCCGGCGTGACGGCGCTCGCGCTCGACCCGCGCCCGCCGTGGCGCGCGGCGCTGGTGTTCGCCGCGACGCTGCTCGTCGCCGTCGTGGTGCTCTGGCTCACGGCGGCGGGACAGCCGCTCGGCGCCCTCGACGACTACGTCCGGATGTCGCTCGAGATCGTCGACGGGCACCCGCACGGGCTGATGACCGAGGAGTCCATCCGCGGCTGGGAGTACCTCGCGGCGCTCGTCATCGCGGGCGTGGCCGCCGCCACCGCGTTCGCCGCCACGGCGGGGTGGCGACTCGCGTACCGCGCCGGCGCGTTCTGCGTCCTGGCGGTGCTCCTGTTCACCTCGTTCAAGCAGGGGTTCATCCGCCACGACCAGCCGCACGCGATCCAGTTCTTCGCCCTCGCGGCCTTCGGCGTCGCGGCCTTCGGCTTCGCGCCGCGCCGGATCACGGCGCTCGCCTTCGCGACGGTGCTCGTGGCCTTGATCGCGGTGGTGCGGCCGCCGCCGGCCGAGCTCGCCGCGCCGCGCGAGTCCTGGACCGCCTTCCGCGAGTCCGTCGCCGCCGTCGCGCGCGGCGAGGAGGGCATCGCCGACAACCGCGACGAGGTGCGCGGGTCGATGAAGCTCGACGAGCGGACCGTCGCGCTCGTGACGGGGCACACCGTCCACGTCGCGCCGATCGAGACCTCGCTCGTCTTCGGCTACCCGGAGTTCCGCTGGCGGCCGCTGCCGGTGTTCCAGGCCTACGTCACGTACACGCCGGCGCTCGACGAGCTCAACGCGGACCTCCTGCGGTCCGCGCGCGCGCCCGAGTTCATCCTCCGCCAGGAGGAGTTCGCGCCGTTCTCCCAGCCCGCGACCCAGCTGGCGATGCTCTGCCGCTACCACGAGGTGCATCGCGCCAACGGCTGGCAGGTGCTCCGCCGCGGCGAGAACCGGTGCGGCGGCCCGCCCGAGCTGATCGTCCGCGCGGAGTCGACGACCACCGGGCCCGGCGTCGCCATTCCCGCGGCGACGCCCGGAAGGATCGTCGTCGCCCGCCTGCGCGGGCTCGAGCCGGACCTCGGGGAGCGCGTGCGCTCAGTGCTCCTCAAGCCCTACGACCGCTGGGCCTACATCGACGACTTCAAGGTCGGGTTCGTGCAGAAGCTGTTCGCGGAGGGCGTCATCGCCGCGGTGCCCGCCGAGCTCGACTACGCGGCCCCGTTCTCGCTCGGCTGGGACGCGGAAACGCTGTCGGTCGCGACCTCGGGGACGATCCTCCCGCCGCAGGAAGTGCCGGACCGGCCGTACGGGATCGAGTTCTGGGCGGTGCCGCTGCGCGGTTGAGCGGCGCCCGGGCGCCGGGCGGTCCGGCGCCCGAAGACGTGCGCGTCAGGCGGAGACCGCCTCCTCCGCCGCCTTGACCACCTTCTGCGCGAGGTGCGCGGGGATCTCCTCGTAGCGCAGGAACTCCATCGTGAACTCGCCCTGGCCGCCGGTGATCGACCGCAGGTCGGGGGCGTAGGAGAGCATCTCGGCCATCGGGACCTCGGCCTTGACCTCGGTCATCCCGGCGACGGCCTCTGTCCCGAGCGGCCGCCCGCGGCGCGACGAGAGGTCGCCCATCACGTCGCCCACCGCGCTCTCGGGCACGCTCGCTGTGACGAGCATGATCGGCTCGAGCAGCACGGGGCTCGCCTGCTCGAGGGCGTGCTTCATGGCGATCGACCCGGCGGTCTTGAACGCCATCTCCGAGGAGTCGACGGAGTGGTAGGAGCCGTCGTAGAGCCGCACCCGCACGCCCTTGACGGGGTAGCCGGCGACGATCCCCTGGTCCATCGCCTCGCGGACGCCCTTCTCCACGGCCGGGATGAAGCCGTGCGGGATGACGCCGCCCTTGATCGCGTCGACGAACTCGAACCCGCCGCCGTCCAGCGGCTCGATCTCGATGTGGCAGTCGCCGAACTGGCCGCGCCCGCCCGTCTGCTTCTTGTGCCGGCCGTGCGCCTTCGCGCTGCCGCGGATCGTCTCCTGGTAGGGCACCCGCGGCGGCATCAGCTCGACCTCGGCCCCGAAGCGCGACCGCAGCCGGTCGACGATCACCTCGACGTGGATCTGCGAGAGGCCGGCGACGATCTGCTCCCCCGTCTGCTCGTCGCGGTGCAGGTCGATCGTCGGGTCCTCCTCCTGCAGGCGCCGCAGCGCGGTGAAGACCTTGTCCTCGTCGCCCTTGGCCTTCGGCTCGATGTGGAACGCCATCACCGGCGCGGGCAGCTTGATCGACGGCATGTGGATCGGCTGGTCGCGCGCGGCGAGCCAGTCGCCCGCCCGCGTCTCCTTGAGCTTCGCCACGGCGCCGATGTCGCCGGGCCCGAAGGCGTCCGTGTGCGTGACGTCCTTGCCCCGCGGCACGAGCAGCTGCCCGACCCGCTCCTTGTTGTGGGTGCGCGTGTTGAGCACCTGCGTGTCGTGGGTCATGACGCCCTGGTAGACCCGGAAGAGGTTGATCCGGCCGGCGAACGGGTCGGCGCGGGTCTTGAAGACGTAGGCGAACATCTCGCGGTCCTCGACCGGCTCGAGCGTCAGCTCCTCGAGCTCGAGCGCGCCGTGCTGGACCGGCGAGGGCAGGTCGTCGACGATCGCGTCCAGCAGCCGGTCGGCGCCCAGGCGGCTGGTCGCCACGCCGCACGTCACGGGGAAGATGTGCCCGTGGTCCGTGCCGTCCTCGAGCGCGGTGACGATCTCGTCGTGCGAGATCTCCTCGCCCTCGAGGTAGCGCTCCATCAGCGCCTCGGAGTTCTCCGCGACCTCGTCCATCAGCTTCTCGCGGTACTCCTCGGCCTGCGCCTGCAGCTCGCCGGGGATCGGGATCTCGCGCCCGTGCTCGCCGCCGTCGTACTCGTAGGCCTTCATGTCGACGAGGTCGACGACGCCGCGGATCTCGTGCTCGGCGCCGATCGGGATCTCCGTCGCCACCACGTGCGGGCCGAAGGCGGCCTTCAGCGAGTCCAGCACGCGGAAGAAGTCGGCCCGCTCGCGGTCGAGCATGTTCACGTAGACCAGGCGGGCGACGCCGAGCTCCTGCGCCCGCTGCCACAGGCGCTGGGTGGAGACCTCGACGCCGAGGACGCCGTTGACCACGAAGATGGCGGACTCGCAGACGCGCAGCGCGCCCAGGGCGTCGGCGACGAAGGATGGCTCGCCCGGCGTGTCGATCAGGTTGACCTTGACGTCGCGCCACTGGAAGGAGGCCAGCGACGCCGAGATCGACATCCCGCGCGCCTTCTCGTCCTCGTCGGCGTCCGAGACGGTCGAGCCGTCGGCCACCGTGCCCAGCCGCGTGGTCGCCCCGGCCTCGAAGAGCAGCGCCTCGTGCAGCGAGGTCTTGCCGCTTCCCCGGTGGCCGACGAGCGCCACGTTGCGAATCCTGCTGGCGGCATGGGGCATGCCTGGCTCCTTCCCTCCGGGCCCGCCCTCCCTCGCGGGCGAGCTTGTGTCGCGGGACACTACCGCGCCGGCCGGGCGCGCCGCGCCGACCGCCCGGGACGGGTCAGTCGTGCAGGTTGTCGCCCTGCAGACGCGACTTCAGGCGCAGGACGGCCTTGGTGTGGAGCTGCGAGATGCGCGACTCGGTCACCCCGAGGACCTCGCCGATCTCGCGCAGGGTCAGGTTCTCGTAGTAGTAGAGCGCGATCACGAGCTTCTCGCGCTCCGGCAGCGCGGAGATCGCGTCCGCGAGCCGGTCCTTGAGCTCCGACTGGTGCAGGACGACCTGGGGATCCGGCGCGTCCGGGTCCTGCAGCGTGTCGAGCAGGGAGACCTGGTCGCCCGAGGAGTCCGACACCGCCCACAGCTCGTCCAGCGCGACGACCGTCGAGTTGGAGATCTTGATCAGCGATTCCTGGAACTCCTCGACGGAGAGGTTCAGCTCGGCGGCCATCTCCTCGTCCGTCGGGGTGCGGTGGAGCCGGTGCTCGAGCTTGCCGTGCGCGCGCTCGATCTCCCGCGCCCGCGCGCGGACGGACCGCGGGACCCAGTCCAGCGCCCGCAGCTCGTCGATGATCGCGCCCTTGATGCGGGTGATCGCGTAGGTCTCGAACTTGATCTCGCGCTCGAGGTCGAAGCGCTCGATCGCGTTGATCAGCCCGATCAGCCCGTACGAGATGAGGTCGGCCTCCTCGACGTGCGCGGGCAGGCCGGAGGACATGCGGCCGGCCACGTACTTCACCAGGGGGGAGTAGGCGACGACGAGCTGTTCGCGGGCCCGGGTGGAGCCGTCGCGCTTGTACCGGCGCCACAGCTCCTTCAGCTCGATCGCTTTCACATGGGTCTCCGGCGTCACTCCCTGCTGCCTACGCTCGTGGGTGGCTGCGCGCGTACGCGGCGCGCAAGCGGGCTGACTCTACCCGAGTGTAGACCTGCGTCGTCGACAGCGAGGAGTGACCCAGGAGCTCCTGGATGGCCCGCAGGTCCGCCCCGCCCTCGAGCAGGTGGGTGGCGAAGGAGTGGCGGAGCGCGTGCGGGTGCACCGCGCCCTGCGCGGCCGCGTGGCGGGCCCAGGTGCGCAGCCGGCGCCGGACGTCGGAGGTCGACAGCCGGCGCCCCGACTTGGAGAGGAACAGCGCCTGCTCGGCCGGATCGCCGGCCAGGATGCCGCGCGCCCGCTCGAGGTAGCGGCCGAGCGACCGCAGCGCGTGCTCGCCGCACGGCACGAAGCGCGTCTTGCCGCCCTTGCCCTCGACGCGGACCTGCTCCGCGTCGAAGTCGATCGCCCCTACGTCGAGGTTCACGAGCTCCTCCGCCCGCAGGCCGCTGCCGTAGGCGAGCTCGAACAGCGCGCGGTCGCGCAGCTCGAGCGGCGTCCCGGCGGGGATCCGGTCCAGCAGCGCGGAGACCTCCGCGGCCTTCAGCGTCCGCGGGAGCCGCTGCGGCTGCTTGGGCGCCGGCAGCAGGTCCGCCGGGTTCGCGGCCACCTCCCCGTGCTCGAGGAGCACGCGATAGAAGGCGCGCACGGAGGCCAGCTTGCGCGCGAGCGTGCTCGGGGCGGCGCCGGCCTCCGCGAGGTGGGCGGCGTAGCGGCGCAGCCACGGGTAGTCGAGGTCGGCAGGGTCGAGCCCCAGGTGGGCGGCCCACAGGGCGAGCTCGCCGACGTCCGTCCCGTAGGCGCGCCGCGTGCGCTCCGCCGCACCGCGGCGGCGCAGGTCGCGGTCGAACAGCACGAGCGCCTCGGGCCACGTCCGGGCGGCCTCCGGCCCGGCGCTAGCCTGGGCGCGCATGGCCTCGTTCTTCATCGACACGACCACGGGTCAGGTCGCCACGCAGCGGCAGCTCGTCGAGGCCGGGCTGGCCGACGGCATCGCCCCGCCCCCGCCGCCCTGGCACCCGATCCAGGGCAGCCGGGACGCGTCCACGATGTGGTACGCGGTGCTGCGGCGGAAGGAGCGCGGCATCTTCATCGGCAGCCTCGTGCTTCGGCACACGGACCACCACGCCTCCATGCTGCAACGCGGGTGGCAGGAGGTCGCGGTCGGCGAGATCGGCGTCGAGCCCGCCGCGCGCGGCGCCTAGGCGATGTAGACGGGCGCCCCGACGGGCACCTGGTCGTAGAGCTCGATCACCTCGGGGATCCGCATGCGGATGCAGCCGTGCGACGCGGCGGTGCCGATCGAGCTCTCCGCGTCCGTCCCGTGGATGCCGGCGCCGGCGTAGATGCCCATCCAGCGCGCCTTGATCGGGTTGCTCGGGCCGGGCGGGACGACCGTGCCGGCGAGGGCGCCGGCCCAGTCGGAGTTCGGCACGTGCCAGGCGGGGTCCACGGCCTTGTTCTCGATGTCGTACAGCCCGGCGGGCGTCTCCAGCCCGACCTGCCCGACGGCGATGCCGTACGTCTTCACGGGCTTGAGGTTCTTGTAGAGGGTGAGCTGGAAGGCCGACCGGTTGATCATGATCACGGCCGGATACTTCTGCTCGAGCTCCGCGAGCGTGACCTTCGGCTTGACGACCTTCGTCCGCGCGCGGACCACCGTGCGCGGGCCCGTGTCGAGCAGCTCACGGCGAACCTGGCGGGTCAGGAGCTTGGCCCGCAGGCGCCGGCCGTTCTTGGACGGCGTCGGCGTCACGCTGCCGCTCGCGAGGTCCACGCTCGCGTCGACGGCCTCGAGGCCGACCGCCCGCCCGACGCGCCGGACGAGCCGCTTGATCGCGCGCCTGGAGTAGCGGATGTCCAGCGGCACGTCGGCCTCGACGGTGCCGCCGGAGAGGGCGCGGACGGTGCGGCCGAGCATGTTGCCCTCGCGCGAGCGGTCGAGCGCCGCGGCGACGGAGCCGTCCAGGTCGACGCTGACCCGCGCCCGCCGGGGCGTCAGCGCGAACCGCTCCCCCCGCGCCCGGACCTGCACCGGCCGGTTGAGCGGGTCGAGCACCGCGCGGCGCAGCTTCGCCCGCGCCTGCTCCGGCGAGAGCCCGCCGACGTCGATGCCGCCGACGCGGACGCCGTCCTCGATCCGCTCGGCCCGCGACCGGTCGTAGGCGTACACCGCTCCGGCACCGGCGAGCAGGAGGCCCACGACGAGGGCGGCGATGAGCGGGAAGCGAGTTCGCATGATCGGTGGAGCGATGATGGTACGAAGTCGCGCGAGTGCGCATAAGCGCTGCAATCGGAATGGCGCGTCTCAGGCGTCGCGCCGCGCTTCGGGCAGCGACTCGAGCGCCCGCGCGAGCTCGGCGAGCTGCTCGGCCGAGAGCCGCCCGAGTCCGAGGCGATCGGCGCCGCGGACGCTCGGGCTCCGGCGCAGGAACTCCTCCACCTCGCGCTCGTAGCGGTAGCCCGGATCGCCGTCCGTGATGCTGCGCGTCCGCAGGTGCTCGGCGAAGTCGATCACGGCCTCGCGCGAGGTCGCGCGGAAGGCGTAGCCGGCCGCCTTGAGCCGCCGGTTGTCCACGCCGCGGCCGTAGCGCAGCTGCTGGAGCATCTCCGGCGGGATGTTCAGGCCGAGCCGCCGCAGCATCCCGGCGGCGAGCCCCGTGCCCCACGGCGGCAGGACCGGCGCGAGCGGCTTGCCGAGCAGCGACGCGACCTCGGAGAGCGCGAGCACGCCGTCGGCGGCCGCGTTGTAGGTGCCGGGAAGCTCCTCGCGCGTCGCGTGCTCGAGGACGCCGTGGATGTCGTCCTCGTGGATGAACTGATAGCGGGGGTCGAAGCCGAGGATGGACGGGACCGCCGGCAGGCCGAGCAGCGCCGTGTGGCTGGTGCGGACCTCGCGTCCCAGCGCGTTGACGAACCGCAGCACGGTGACGGTGACGTGCTTGTACCGGCCCGCGAAGGCGTTCACCGCGCGCTCGGCTTCGACGACGTCCTTCTCCAGCAGCGTCCGCGGTGCGTGCGGGCGCTCCATCTCCTCCGTGAAGAAGGCCGGGTCGTCGCGCTCGGAGCCGTAGAAGTGCGCCGAGGACTTGAAGACGACCTTGCGGACCGGCGAGTCCGCCCCGCCGCACGCCGCGAGGACGTTCATCGTGCCGATCACGTTGTTCTCGTGCGCCGCCTTCGCGGGGGCGATCGCGGAGTCGACGATCAGGCGCGTGTCCACCACCGTGTCGACCTCCGCGGCGCGGACGATCCGGCGCAGCAGCGCGTGCTGGGTGCCCACGCGCACGTACTCCGTGCGGTCGAGCTCGCACGTCGGGTCGTCCGGGCTCACGCCGATGATCACGTCGACGCCCGGGTCGCGCTCGAGCGCCTGGGCCAGCCGTCCGCCCCAGAACGTGGAGACGCCGGTGATGAGGACGCGGCGGCCGCTCATCCGAGCCACACGGAGCGCCGGCGGCCCACCATGGCGACGACCTCGTCCTGGATCTGGCCGCGGATCTCGTCGGCGATCTCCTGCAGCAGCCCTCGGTCGTCGCGGGCGGATTCCTCGAGCCAGTCCGTGCGGACGGGCGGCAGGAAGCGGATCCGGAACTTCGCCGGCAGGTAGGCGGCGCCCAGCAGCCCGAAGTGCGGGAACAGCGGGGTCACGGGGAAGTAGATGAGGCCGGTGAGGCGCTTGAGCACGCCGACCTGGGCGATGGTCGGCATCGCCTCCTCGGCGCCGACGACGGCGACGGGCACGATCGGCACACCCGCCCGCGCGGCCGCCTCCACGAAGCCGCCGCGCCCGAAGCGCCGGAGCTTGTAGCGGTCCTTGTAGAGCTTCTCCGTCGCCTTCGCGCCTTCCGGGAAGACGAGCACGAGCTGCTGCTCGTCGTGCAGCAGGCGGAGGACGTTCGCGGGGTGCGCGGGGACCCCGCCGATCTTCGTCACCAGCATGGACAGGAACGGATAGCCCTTGAACCAGTGCTCCACCGTGATGTGGAGCGGCCGCGGGCGCGCGTGCTCCTCCTTGATGGCCTTCGCGATCATCGACGCGTCCGGCGGCAGGGCGCCGGCGTGGTTGGCGACGAGCAGCGCGCCGCCCGTCGGCGGCACGTGCTCGATCCCCTCGACCTCGCAACGGAACCAGTAGTGGTAGAGGAACTCCGTGAGCGTGCGGTCCAGGAGCTTCTCGACGCGCTCGGAGCGGCCCCAGTCCGTCAGCGTGCGGTCCGGCTCGATCGCCGGCAGGTGGCGGCGGAGGTCGTCGGTGGGTGCCGGGGACGGCAGCGCCGGGCGGGCGCTCATCGCAACACCGGCTCGAGCCGGCGGGCGAGCTCCGGCCACGACTCGCCGTAAATGACGTCCTCCGTCTCCACGAGCTCGCGGTTCCAGGGATGAAGGATGGTGGCGGCGATCAGCCCGGCGTCGATCGCGCGCTCGAGGTTCTCCGGCGAGTCGTCGATCAGCACGTCGATGCCGATCTCCCTGCACCGGGCGATCTTGTCGTTCGAGCAGTAGAGCTCGTCGTAGGGGAGGCCGATCCGGTCGAGCCACTGCTCGGTGGCCTCCCGCGAGGCGACGTCGCGGTGCGACGTGATGTGGATGAAGTGGCCCGCCTCGTGCCAGGCGCGGACGGTCTCCACCGCCCCGGGATAGGGCTCGGCGGCGAGGACCACCGTCTCCCCGTGGGTCTCGCGCACGCACGCGCGGACCTGCTCGGGGCGCAGGAGCGTGATGCCCCAGGTCACCTGGTCCTCGTACGGCAGGTCGACGCCGAAGCGCCGCCGCGCGGCCGCCGCCAGCTGATCCCAGTAGTGGTGCAGGGTCGAGTCGATGTCGATGGCGATGCGCACCTTCGTCCGCTCGGGAGGGTAGTACGCGATGCCGTGCCGTCGATGCGGGAGCAGCTCGCGATCAACCTGCGGAACGCCGTGCGGCGTCAGGGGGCCGACGAGACCTACGCGGACGCCGACGACGCGGGCTGGCTCGGCGTCGACTGGGCAGCGTTGCAGCGGCCGGTCGAGGTGTTCGGGCACCGGGTCAACGTGCTCGACACGGGCGGGGACCGGCCGGTGATCCTGTGGATCCACGGCCTGTCTGCGAACTGGCAGAGCTGGCTGCTGAACATCCCGCAGTTCATGGGGACCTATCGCTGCGTGGCGCTCGACCTGCCCGGCTTCGGCGCCTCGGAGATGCCCTCCGACGAGATCACGATCTCCGGTTACGCGCGGACGGTGGATGCGGTGTGCCAGGCGCTCGGGATCCGCGCGGCGTCCGTGGTGGGGCACTCCATGGGCGGGTTCGTCGGCTGCGAGCTGGCCCTGCAGTTCCCGACGCGCGTCGAGCGGCTCGTGCTCGTGTCGGCCGCCGGGCTCTCGCAGGAGAACGTGCGCCGCGAGCCCGTGCTGGCGGTGGGCCGGATGCTGGCCGCGGGCGCGGCGCAGGTGACCGCGTACCAGGACACGCTCGTCCGCCGGCCGCGGTTGCGGCGGCTGGCGCTGGCCGCCGTCGCGCGGTATCCGGAGCGGCTCTCCGCGGCGCTGACCCGCGAGTTGTTCCAGGGGGCGGGCAAGCCCGGGTTCATGCCCGCGCTCGAGGCGCTGATGGCCTACTCCTACCGCGACCGGCTCGGGCAGATCGAGGTGCCTGTGCTGGTCGTGTGGGGCGAGTACGACATGCTCGTGCCGGTGCAGGACGCCGGCGAGTACGCACGGCTGATCGGGGCCAACGCGCGGAAGGTCGTCTTCGCCGACACGGGGCACGCGCCGAGCTTCGAGCGCCCGACACGGTTCAACGCGCTGCTCGCGGAGTTCCTGGCGGGCGAGCGGCTGCCCGAGGCGGGGGTGGAGGGCGTTTCGGCGTCGTGAGGCGCCCACGTCCCGGCGCGTCAGGGCATGGCCGCGCCCTCTTGGCGCTCGCCCTTCTCCCCTGGACGTGCACGGGTGACCGCGCCGCTTGGCGCTGTGCGCCCTCCCGGCGCCGCGTGAGCGCGGACCGCGCGCCCTCGGCACTCGCCCGCTCCCGCTCGCCCGGTCAGCGCGTGATCGCGCGCCCTCGGCACACGCCCGCTCCCGCTCGCCCGGTCAGCGCGTGACCGCGCCCTCGGCACTCGCCCGCTCCCGCTCGCCCG
>DATMVH010000045.1:0-8700 GCA_035563395.1 Solirubrobacteraceae bacterium | reverse complement strand
GGCCGACCCGCGGCCGACCGCGCTCGTCTTCACCACGGACATGCTGGCCGTCGCCGGGATCGCCGTGGCGCGCGGGCAGGGGCTGCGGGTGCCCGAGGACGTGTCCGTCGCCGGCTTCGACGACTCGCCGGTCGCCGCCTCGCTCGACCTCGCGACGGTGCGGATCGACTACGCCGGGCTTGGGGAGGCGGCGGCCGCCGCGCTGATGGCGCTCGTGCGCGGGGCGGACGTGCCGGCCTTCCGCCCGGCGGCCGCGGAGCTGGCCCTGCGCGGGTCGGTGGCGCCGCTCGGGTGACGCGGCGGCGCTCCCTGTTCAGGATCCCGGCAGCCGCACGCCGATCGCCACCTCGACCTCGTCGCGGACCTTCAGCGCGCCGAGCAGGCCGCGATAGGGCTTGATGCCCCAGCGGCTCTGCGTGAGCGGAATCGTCGCCGCGATCCGGCCGCCCCCGGCCGGCGTCAGCATGCCCGCGACCGGCTGCGTCCGGCCCGCCATGGTGAGCTCGCCCTCCACCTCCATCGCCCCGCCGTCGGCGGGCCGCACCACGGTCGAGCGGAAGACGATCGGCTCGCCCCCGAGGACCTTCGCGTCGATGGTCTTGCGGATCTCGGCCCGGTCGGAGTCCGTGAGCGGCTTGACGCCGCCGACGCCGGTGCGCACGCGGAGCGACCGCGGGTCCGCGCGCAGCTCGATCGCCCACCCGGCCGGCTCCGGGGCCACCGTGACCGCCGCCTCCCACTGCTCGACGGCGATGATCAGGTCGTGCCCGGCCTTCGCCGCGACGCCGTCGCGGTACGTCCGCACGGTGAGTTCGCCGTCGCCCGGGCCGAGGGTGTGGGTGCCGGCAACCGGTGCCACGCGACGCGAACGCTACCGGGCGGCGTGTGACGCGGCGGCGGGATCGTACGAGGACATCTGGACGGTGAGGGCCGACGGCACTGACCGCGCGTACGTGCGAGCGCGCTGTACGGGAGGTTCCGCGGTCGCGCCGGACGGGTCGGCGGACGGGCGTACTTCCGTGACGGGAGGCGTTCGTACGGGCGAGAAGAAACGACGCCGGCACGGATTACGGCGTGTTCGTCCAGGGCGTCCAAGGGGCGAGCCACACGGGATCGGGTATGTACGCCTCGAGGATCCCGACGACGACTACTTGCCGCTGATTGCCGTGGCAGCCGTCGCAGGCGGGCGGCTGACAGCACCCGGTGCCGCGGGGCTGCGCGCCTCCGGCGGCAGGCGCGCCGCGGCGGGCGGCGGGGTCAGGCCTGCGGGCGCGAGCGCAGCTTGGCCGCGCGGGACTTCTTGCGCGCGCCCGTGTTGCGGTGCAGCGCGCCGCGCTTGACCGCCTTGTCGATCAGCTGCACGAGGCGCCGGTGCTCGTCGGCGGCCTGCGTCTCGTCGCCGCCCTCGACGGCGGCCTCGAGCCGGCGGAAGTACGTCTTGATCGCGGACGTGTAACGGCGGTTCTCCGCGCGCTCTCGGGCGGCACGGAGGATGCGCTTTTCCTGTGAGGCGATGTTGGCCATGACGCACGAAGGCCGCGACTCGGGCCGCGGCGGCCGCGTACTATAGCGCGCCACATGGCCGAGCCGACGCCAGCCGCGCCACCCCGCGGCGTCGGCCGCCGCGCCCGCAACACGGCCATCTTCTCGATCGCCACGGGATTCTCGCGCGTCGCCGGGCTCGTGCGCGAGATCGTCGCCGCCGCCTACTTCGGGACCCAGGGCGCGGCGTCCGCGTTCACCGTCGCGTTCCAGGTGCCGAACCTCGTGCGGGCGCTCGTGGCCGACGCGGCGCTGTCCTCCGCGTTCGTTCCGGTCTTCTCCGAGCTGCTCGTGGAGAAGCGCCGGCGGGAGGCGATCCACCTCGCGAGCGCGCTCGCCGGCCTGCTGCTCGTGGGCCTGAGCCTGCTCACCGTCGGCTTCATCCTCGCCGCCCCGGCGATCATGCCGCTGTTCACCGGCGACGAGTTCACCCCGGCGCTCGACGACCTCACCGTCGGGCTCTCGCAGGTGCTGTTCCCGATCGTCGTGCTGCTCGGGCTCAACGGCCTCGTCGTCGGCGTGCTGAACGCCCACGAGCACTTCGCGATCCCGGCGATCGCCCCGCTCGTGTGGAACCTCGTCATCATCGCCGCGCTCGTCGGGCTCACGCCGCTGTTCGAGGGGCCCGACCGGCTGTACGCGTACGCCATCGGCGTGCTCGCGGGCACGGCGGTCCAGCTCGCGATGTGCCTGCCGCCGCTGCGGCGCGTGGGCATGCCGTTGCGCCTCCGCCTCGCGCGCGACGCGCGGATCGGGCAGGTGCTGAAGCTCATGCTGCCGGTGAGCGTCGGGCTCGGGCTGATCAACATCGACCTGCTGCTCAACTCGGCGATCGGGTCGCTCGTCTCGGACGAGGCGCCGCGCGCCATCGACGCCGCGTTCCGCATCTACATGCTGCCGCAGGGCATGTTCTCCGTCGCCGTGGCCACCGTGCTGTTCCCGGTCCTGAGCCGGCTCGCGGCGCGGCGCGACGTCGCCGCGCTGCGGGCGACGACGGGCACCGGCATGCGCCAGATCGCGCTCCTGCTCGTCCCCAGCGCCGCCGCGACCGCGGCGCTCGCGGCGCCGATCGTCCGCCTCGTCTACGAGCGCGGGGAGTTCGACGCCGACTCCACCGCGCAGGTGTCCGAGGCCCTGTTCTGGTTCTCCTTCTCGCTCCCCTTCGCCGGCCTCAACCTGCTCCTCACGCGCACGTTCTTCTCCCTGCAGCGCCCCTGGGTGCCGACGCGGCTGGCGCTGGTGACGCTGACGCTGAACGCGGGCGTGTCGCTCGCGCTGTACCGGTCGATGGGGATCGGCGGCGTCGTGCTCGGCACGGCCGTCGCGGGGGCGGCGATGACGCTGCTGCAGGGCACGCTGCTGCGGCGCGAGCTCGGCGGCCTCGAGGTCGCGCGCACGCTGCGCGCGGCGGCGCTGATGCTGCTCGCCGCCGCGCTCCTCGCCGTCCTGGCCCGGGGCGTCTGGGTCGCGCTCGACGAGCTGCTCGGCCGCTCGCTCCCCGCGCAGGTCGTCGCCGTCGGCGCGGCGCTCGCGGCGGGCACCGCGGTCTACGGCGCGGCGATGCTGCGCTCGGGCCTTCCGGAGGTGGCCGAGATCCGGGCGCTCGTCGCGGGCCGGCTCCACGGTCGCCGGACCGGCTGAGCCGGCCGCTCCCTCGTACCCTTGAAGGCGCCCATGGCCGAGCAGTCGCGCATCCGGAACTTCTCCATCATCGCCCACATCGACCATGGGAAGTCGACGCTGGCCGACCGCATCCTGGAGATGACCCACACGGTGGACCCGCGCTCCATGCGCGCGCAGCTGCTCGACTCGATGGACCTGGAGCGCGAGCGGGGGATCACCATCAAGGCCCAGGCCGTCCGGGTGTTCTACACCGCGCGCGACGGCGAGACCTACCAGCTCCACCTGATCGACACCCCGGGGCACGTGGACTTCACCTACGAGGTGTCACGCTCGCTGGCGGCGTGCGAGGGGGCGCTGCTCGTGGTCGACGCCTCGCAGGGCGTGGAGGCCCAGACGGTGGCCAACACGTACCTGGCCATCGACGGCGGCCTCGAGCTCATCCCCTGCATGAACAAGATCGACCTGCCCGGCGCCGAGCCCGACCGCGTCGCGGAGGAGATCGCCGAGCTCATCGGCGAGCCCGCCGACGACGTGCTGCGGATCTCGGCCAAGACCGGCGACGGCGTGACGGACGTGCTCGAGCAGCTCGTCGAGCGCGTGCCGGCGCCCGCGGGAGATCCCGGCGCGCCGGCCCGCGCGCTCATCTTCGACTCGGAGTTCGACCAGTACCGCGGCGTGATCGCCTACATCCGGGTGGTGGACGGCACGTTCCGCAAGGGAGAGGCGATCCGCGCGATGGCGGCCGGCACGGAGGCCGACATCGACGACATCGGCTTCTTCACGCCCGCGCAGACCGCGGCGAAGGAGCTCACGGCCGGCGAGGTCGGCTACCTCATCACCGGCATCAAGGACGTCACCCGGCTGCGCGTCGGCGACACGCTGACCACGAAGGCCGGCGCGGCCACGGAGCCGCTGCCCGGCTACCGCGACGTCAAGCCGATGGTGTTCTGCGGCCTGTTCCCGATCGATTCGGACAGCTACCCGGACCTGCGCGACGCGCTGGAGAAGCTGTCCCTCAACGACGCGGCGCTGATGTGGGAGCCGGAGACCTCGGACGCGCTCGGGTTCGGCTTCCGCTGCGGGTTCCTCGGGCTGCTGCACATGGACATCGTGCGCGAGCGGCTGGAGCGCGAGTACGACCTCGAGCTCATGGCCACCATGCCGTCCGTCGAGTTCGAGCTGACCCTGACGGACGGGACGGTGCTGCCCGTCCACAACCCGACGGACATGCCGGACCCCGCCCGGATCGCGGAGACGCGCGAGCCGTACATCCGCGCCTCCATCCTCACCCCGAAGACCTACATCGGCCAGGTGATGGAGCTCTGCCAGGAGCGCCGAGGCGACCACACGGGCATGCACTTCCTCTCCGCCGAGCGCGTGCAGATCACCTACGACCTGCCGCTCTCGGAGATCGTGCTCGACTTCTTCGACCAGCTGAAGTCGCGCACCCGCGGCTACGCGTCGCTGGACTACGAGCCGGCCGGCCTGCGCTCCTCGAACCTCGTCAAGCTCGACGTGCTGCTCGCCGGCGATCCCGTCGACGCCCTGTCGATGGTCGTCCACCGCGACAAGGCGTACGACTTCGGCCGCACGCTGACCGAGAAGCTGCGCCAGAAGATCCCGCGCCAGCAGTACGACGTGCCGATCCAGGCCGCGGTCGGCGCCAAGATCATCGCGCGCGAGACCGTCAAGGCGTTCCGCAAGGACGTGACCGCGAAGTGCTACGGCGGCGACATCTCGCGCAAGCGCAAGCTGCTCGAGCGCCAGAAGGAGGGCAAGCGCCGGATGAAGCAGGTGGGTCGCATCGAGGTCCCGCAGGACGCGTTCCTGGCCGTGCTCGAGCTCGGCGAGGACGGGCGCGGATGAGCGAGGCGGTGGGGCGGACGTTCCCGCCCGTGACCTACGCCGTGGGCCGCGAGAAGATCCGGGAGTACGCCGTCGCGGTCGGCGAGACGAACCCGCTGCACCTCGACGTCGGCGCGGCCCGCGCGGCCGGCTTCGACGACGTCGTGGCGCCGCCGATGTTCGCCGTCGTCTACGCCGCGCCGTCGATCATGCCCGCGCTCTTCGACCCCGACATCGGCATCGACTTCGCCCGCATGGTGCACGGCGGGCAGGCGTTCGCGTGGGGGCCGCTCGTCGTCGCCGGCGACGAGGTCACGACGGAATGCGAGTGCACGGACGTGTCCGAGCGCGGCGGCCTGGCCTTCTTCGTGTTCGAGACGCGCTCGGACAACCAGCGCGGGGAGCGCGTGTGCACCGGGACGTGGACGAACATCGTGCGGGGGGCGTGATGCGGGAGGGCGACGCGCTGCCGGAGCTCACGATCACGCCGGACCGCTACGTGACCGTCCGCTACGCCGGCGCGTCCGGCGACTTCAACCCGATCCACATCGACGACGAGTTCGCGCGGTCCGTCGGGCTTCCGGGGCGGATCCTCCACGGCCTGTGGACGATGGCCCAGGTCGCCCGCGCGGTCACGGAGTCCGCCGGCGATCCCGCGGCGCTCAAGCGGCTCGAGGTGCAGTTCCGCGGGATGGCGCTGCCCGAGCACGAGATCACCGTCACGTCGACGGTGAAGGAGGTCCGCGCGGACGGCACCGCGGTCGTCGTCGCGCACGCCGAGCAGAACGGGAAGAAGATCATCCGCGGCGCCCGCGCCGAGATCGAGGGCGGCGCCGGGGCCGAGCCGGCGGCGTCTTAACATTCGTCCCACCGTGCTGAGCCCTCGCCAGGAGCTGCTGCTCGCCAAGGTGATCGACGGCTTCGCCGCCTCGGGCCAGCCCGTGGGCTCCAAGGTGCTCGCCGCCGACCCGGAGCTCACCTGCGGGCCGTCGACGATCCGCAACGAGCTGGCGGTGCTCGAGGAGCAGGGGTTGCTCGCGCACCCGCACACGTCCGCGGGGCGCGTGCCCACCGACGCGGGCTACCGCTACTACGTCGACCGCCTGCTGGCCGACCGCCGGGCCGTCGTGCCCGCGGGCCGTGAGCGCGGGCTCGAGCTCACGCTCGCCCGGCGGGAGGTGGACGAGGCGATGCGCGTGACCACCGAGACGCTGTCCCAGGTCACGAACCTGCTCGCGATCGTCTCCGCGCCGCCGATCGCGACGACGACGATCCGCCACGTCGAGGTCCTGCTCCTGCAGCCGCAGGTCCTCATGGTCGTCATCATCACGTCGACCGGCGGCGTCTCCAAGCGCGTCTTCACCTTCGAGCGACCGGTCGACCCGGGCCTCGCCGACTGGGCGGCCTCCTTCCTGAACGAGCGGCTCGTGGGCAAGGACCTCGGCGCCCGGACGCTGCGCGCGCGGCTCAACGACCCCGGCCTGCCGGCGACCGAGCACGCCTTCGTGATGGAGCTCGCGCCCGCGTTCACCGAGCTGGCCGAGACGGCGGAGGACACGCTGTACGTCGACGGCGCGGCGCGGCTCCTCGCCGAGCACCGCTTCCAGGACGTCACGCAGCTCAACGCGCTGCTGCAGATGCTCGAGCGCCGCGTGTCGCTGCTCGGCGTGCTCTCCGCCGCGCTCGCCGAGCGCGACCTCTACGTCCGGATCGGGGGCGAGAACGAGATGCCCGCGCTGCGCTCGCTGTCGCTCGTCGCCGCCAACTACGGCCTGCCCCAGCGCAACCTCGGCACCGTGTCGGTGATCGGTCCGACGCGCATGGACTACGGGATGGCGATCCACGCGGTCCGCCAGGCCGCCGGCCTGCTGTCGCGCTTCGTCGAAGACGTCTACGACGGCGACTGACCATGCCCCGCGACTACTACGACGTCCTCGGCGTCGGCCGCCACGCGGACGAGGCCGAGATCAAGAAGGCGTTCCGGCGCCTCGCGCGCGAGCTGCATCCCGACGCCAACCCGCACGACCCGGACGCGGAGGAGCGCTTCAAGGAGGCCGCCGAGGCCTACGAGGTGCTGTCGGACGCCGAGAAGCGGCGGCTGTACGACGCCTACGGGCACGAGGGGCTGCGCTCGGGCGGGATGGCGCCGAACTTCGAGGGCTTCGGCTCCGTGGCCGACATCTTCTCGGCCTTCTTCGGCGGCGGCGGGTTCGAGACCGCCTTCGGCGGCGGGCGCGGCGGCGCGGTGCAGGGCGCGGACGTCGGCGTGGCCGTCGGCATCGACCTCGCCGAGGCGGCGACGGGCGGCTCCGTGGAGGTCGACTACGACGTCGAGGCGCCGTGCGAGACCTGCCACGGCAACGGCGCGCAGCCCGGCACACCGATCGTCACCTGCCCGCGCTGCCACGGCTCCGGGCAGCTGCAGGCCGTCACGCGCACGCGCCTCGGCCAGCTCGTGCGGACCGCGGTGTGCGACGAGTGCGGCGGCGACGGCCGGATCCCCGAGCAGCCCTGCGACACCTGCGGCGGCGCCGGGCGGCGGACGGAGCACCGGACGCTGCGCGTCGACGTCCCCGCCGGGATCGGCGACGGCCAGCGGATCCGGCTCTCGGGCCGTGGGCACGCCGGCGAGCGCGGCGGCCCGCCCGGCGACCTCTACGTGCTCGTGCGCGTGCGCGAGGACGAGCGCTTCGTCCGCGACGGGCAGGACCTGCACACCATGGTCGACGTCTCGGCGCCGCTGGCCGCGCTGGGGACGACGGTCGAGGTGCCGACGCTCGAGGGCGAGGTCCCGGTCGAGATCCCGGCCGGGACGCAGCCCGGCGAGGTCATCGAGCTGCGCGGCCGCGGCCTTCCGCCGCTCCAGCGCGGCCGCACCGGCGACCTCCACGTCCACGTCAACGTCGTCATCCCGCGCCGGCTCAACCGCGAGCAGCGCGACCTGATGGAGCGCCTGGCCGACTCGCTGACGGACGGCAACGTGCGCGGGGAGGAGGAGGGCATGCTGGCCCGCCTCAAGCGCGCGCTCGCGGGATGAGCGACGTCCCGCTCGTCCGGCTCGGGATCCGGGTCCGGCGCGAGCGGGCGGACATCGCCCTGGCGGCGCTGCTGCCGCTGCTGGGCGGCGGCGCCGAGGAGACCGAGCCCGCGCCGGAGGAGGTGGAGTACGCGGTGTACGGCCCGCGCGCCGAGCTGCCGCGCGCGGCCGACATCCGCGCGCTGGCGGGCGATGCGCTCGTCGGGCTGAGCGTCGCCGAGGTCCCGGCGGGATGGGAGCGCCGCTGGCACGAGCACCTCCGGCCCGTGGAGGTGGCCGCGGGCGGGCGGCGCCTGCGGATCCGCCCGCCGTGGGCGCCGGCGGCCGCGGACGGCGGCGCGCTCGAGCTCGTGATCGATCCCGGCGTCTCGTTCGGCGCGGGCGGGCACGCGACGACGCGCCTGTGCCTCGAGCTGCTGCTGGAGCTGGACGCCCGCGAGGAAGGCCTCGCCGACTGGGGCGCCGGCAGCGGCGTGCTCGCCGTCGCCGCCGCGAGGCTCGGGTGGGCGCCGGTGACCGCCGTCGAGGTGGATCCCGCCGCGGTCGCCGCCGTCCGCGCGAACGCGGCGGCCAACGGCGCCGAGATCGACGTCGCCGAGCTCGACCTGACCGCCGCCGCGCCGCCGTGGGCGCCGGCCGTCGTCGCCAACCTC
>DATMVH010000044.1:0-5795 GCA_035563395.1 Solirubrobacteraceae bacterium | reverse complement strand
CGACGGCGACGGGCCCGGCCGGCACGGCGGCGCCGGTGAGACCGCGCTTTCGGGCGAGACGAAGGAGAAGGTCGAGGCCGCGGTGCTCGCGGAGTACCCCGGCGCGACGATCGTCCGGACCGAGACGAACCGCGGCTCGAGCGCCCCGTACGAGCCGCACATCAGGACGAGCGCCGGCGAGGAGCTCGAGGTGCTCGTCGACGCGGACTTCGCGGTCGTCGAGGCCCGCACGCAGCGCGGGCACCGCTAAGAGGATCCGGCGCGCGGCGGGACGGCCGGACGCGCGCCGCCGCCACGCCGCGCGCGCCGCGCCGCCCGGTTACCGTGCGTCCCCGGTGGGCATACCCTCCGGGGCAGCCGACCGCGGGTACGCCGAGCCATCGCGTCCCCTGACGCGCCGGCTGTTCCCCCCGTTCGTCCAACCCAAGGAGGCTCAGCGGTGAGCGAGACCGCTTCGCACGACACCTCAACGCCGGGGAACATCTCCGGGCGCTACACGATCGACCCCGTGCACTCGAACGTCGGCTTCGCGGTGCGGTACATGGGCGTGTCGATGTTCCGCTCGCACTTCGACGACATCGAGGGCGAGCTGGTCGCCGAGGACGGCAAGCGGGACCTCCACGGCAGGGCGAAGGTCGAGAGCATCGGCATCACCGCGCCCGAGCAGTTCCGCGCGCACGTCCTGTCGGAGGAGTTCTTCGACAACGACAACCACCCGTTCATCGAGTTCCGGTCCTCGAGCATCGACCTCCGCGACGACGCGACCGCGACCGTCGAGGGCGAGCTGACGATCAAGGGCAACGCCGTTCCCGTCAGCGCGACCGGCACGTGGCAGGGTGACACCGGCCACGCCTTCGGCGGCGAGCGCGCCGCCCTGCAGCTCGAGGCGACCGTCGACCGCACGCAGTTCGGCCTGAACTGGAACGCGCCGCTGCCCGCGGGCGGCAACGCGCTCGAGAACGACGTCACGCTCACCATCGATCTGAACCTGGTCAAGGAGTCCTGAGCGGCGCGGCCCGCGCGGCCGGCGGGAGCGCTCCCGCCGGCGCGCCGGCCGTTCGGCGAGTCTCCGTCTTAGGACCACACCTTTCGCACGGCTCCTGCACGGTTTCTTCACGAGACTCGGAGAAGTTGACCCTCGCCCGGAAGCGCCCTCTCGCGGCCGCTCCGGGAGCAGGTCATCGGGTCAATACGGGTCAGGGAGTAACCGACATGGAGATGTCACGCAGGGACGTGCTGAAAGTCGGCGTCCTGAGCAGCGCCGCCCTCCTTCTGCCGATCGAGCGCGTGGCGCGCACGAAGTCAGCCGCCGCCGGCGCCATCGACCAGAAGTTCCTGCCGAACCTCAAGTTCAAGGCGCCGCTTCCGTCCTGGGCCGCCGCGTCGCCGACCGCGATGGTCGACGTGCCCGGCGTCGAGGGCAAGGTCGCCTTCTACGAGATGGCGATGAAGCAGGCGCCCGCGAACATCCTCAACAAGATCTCGGGCAGCCCCGTCACGAAGCCGACGAACATCTGGGGCTACGGCGGCACGACGCCGGGCCCGCTGATCCGGGTCCGCAAGGGCCAGCGGACGATCGTCCGGCAGATCAACGGGATGAAGGGCGTCAAGCACCCGACGCTCGGCTACGAGCCGGTCACCTCGGTCCACCTCCACGGCTCCGCGTCGCTGCCCGAGTACGACGGCTACGCGAGCGACGTCACGAAGCCGGACGAGTTCAAGGACTACCACTACCCCAACATCCAGGACGCGCGGACGCTCTGGTACCACGACCACGGCGTTCACCAGACGGCGTCGAACGCCTACATGGGGCTCGCCGCCCAGTACCAGATCTACGACGACAACGAGATCAAGCTCGCGAACGACGGCTACCTGCCGTTCCACAACAAGTACGACGTCCCGCTCACCGTCCGCGACGCGATCTTCGGCACCAACGGGCAGCTCATCTACGACGACAACAGCGAGTCGTCGGTGATGGGCGACGTCATCCTCGTCAACGGCGCCCCGTGGCCGGTGATGAAGGTCGAGAGGCGCAAGTACCGCTTCCGCATCCTCAACGCGTCCGTCTCCCGCTCCTACCGCTTCGCCCTGAGCACCGGGGACCCGGTGACCTTCGTGGCGACGGACGGCGGCCTGATGCCCTACGCGCAGAAGGCCACGTCGTGGCGGCACGGCATGGCCGAGCGCTACGAGGTCATCATCGACTTCGCGAAGTACACGGTCGGCCAGCGGGTGGTCCTCAGGAACCTGAGCCTTCCGAACAACGTCGACTACGACAGCACGAAGGACGTCATGGCCTTCGACGTGGTCGACGGCATCGAGAGCCAGCAGGGCAACCTGGACATCCCCGAGGGATACGTCCTGAACGCGAACCCGGACGTCATGGCGCTGCCCGACGGCCCGACGGCCCATTCCTTCCAGCTCGTCCGCACGAACGGCAGCTGGACGGTGAACGGCTCGACGTGGGTGGACGTGGTGGACAGCGACTACGGCGAGCCGCTGTACAGCCCCGAGCCGGGCGCGAGCGAGGTGTGGGAGATCAAGAACCCCTCGGGGGGCTGGTTCCACCCGTTCCACATCCACCTCGTCGACTTCCGCATCCTCAGCCGCAACGGCAAGCCGCCGTTCCCGTACGAGCTCGGGCCGAAGGACGTCGTCTACGTCGGCGAGAACGAGACCGTCCGCGTGGCGCTGAAGCTCCGCGGGCCGGACGGCGCGCTCAACGCGGACGCGCAGAAGTGCTACGACGAGGAGGCGACGCGCCTCGCCGGCGCGTGGACCGGCCAGCGGACGGGGCGCTACATGGTGCACTGCCACAACCTCGTCCACGAGGACCACGACATGATGGGCCAGTTCTGGGTCGGTGGGCCGCCGGAGACCACGCACCCGCGCGGGAACACGTCCGCGAGCGAGGATCCGCACCACCCGGTCGAGGCCGCCAAGGCCCGCTCGTGGAACGCCAACCTGTCGGGCGCGCCGGACCTCGACAACTTCAAGGGCTTCTAGGAGCCCCGATGTCCGCGATCCTGACCGACGTCGCCGGTCCGGCCGGCGCCGGCCGCGAGTCCGTCACCGCCCGGGGCGCCGCTGCGCCCCGGGCCGGCGCCCTCTCCACGGCGGCACTGGTGGCGGCGGCGTTCTCCCTGAGCGCCGGCCTCGTGCACTTCGTCTACGCGCCCGAGCACTGGTGGCTGTGGGTGCCCTACGGGCTCTTCTTCCTCGGCGCGGGCCTCGGCCAGACCGCCCTCGCCGTGCTGCTGGTCGCCCGCCGGGTGGGGGCGTGGATCGCCTCGCTCGCGATCGCCGGCAACCTCGGGATCATCGTCCTGTACGCGATCAGCCGGACGCCCTACGGGGCGCCCGTCGGGCCGATGCGGGGCCACGCGGAGCTGCCGCGGCTCGCCGACATGGGGACCACGGCCGGCGAGCTCGTCACCGTCATCGCCCTGCTCGCGTTCCTGCCGCGGCGCGCCGCCCGCTGGGCGAGCACGCTGCTGCTGCTGGCCGGTGCCGCGCTCTGGTGGCTGCGGCTCACCGACCGGCTCGTGTACTGAAACCGGCGGCGCGGGTCGCTCCGCCCCTCGCCGCATCCGGGGCGATCGGCGCTCACGGCACGCCCAGCGCAGCGACGAGCCGGGCGAACGCGCCCGGCTCGAGCGAGCCGCCCGTCGCCGCAGCGTGCCCGTGCGCGTACTCCCCGCCGGCCTCGGGCAGCGCGGCCCGCAGGAGCGCGCGCAGGTCCGTGCCGCCGCCGCCGCGCACGGCGAAGTTGACCCGGCCCGGCAGGTATCCGTCGTTCGCGGCGATCACCACGCGCGGCGCCAGGCGCCGCGCCCACGTGGTCGCCACGAGCGGATGCACTTGGAACGGCGAGCAGAAGCGCAGGAGCGCGACGTCCGCGCCCACCCGCGGCGCCGTCCGGACGGCCGCGTCGAACGCCGCTCGCCACCGTCGCCGTGCGTCCTCGAGGTCCGCGACCCGCGGATCGCGCAGCGCCTCGCGCGGATCGTCGTGCTCCACGAGGAGCGCGAGCGCCGTCCGCACCGGGCCGTCCGGCAGGCGCCGCGGGGCGTTGACGAGGGGAACGAGTCGCCGCACCGCCGTTCTCGGCGCGCCCGCGCACTCCGGGAGCGCGAAGCCACGGTCGCCGAGGTCGCCGGCCGCGCCGATCGCCGCGAGCCACGCGGGCTGCTCGGGGAAGAGGCGCCGGACGAGCACCGCCGTGGTGACCTCGGGATCGGCGCCGTAACCGCTCATCACCGCCATGTCGGGCCCCGGATCGCTCGTCTCGGGGACGTGGTGGTCGACGATGACGCCCGCCCGCGCGAGCGGCCGGATCCCCCAGTCGAGGACGGCCACGCTTCCCGGCGGCAGCCTCGGAGCGGCTCCGAACGGCACCTCGCCGCGCGCGAGCAGGACCGCCGAGCCGGCCTGCTCGCCGCGCGCCCGCAGCGCGAGCGCGCCGGCCGCCAGCCCGTCCGCGTCGGTGTGGGGAACGACGTGGCGGGCGGCCAGCAGCGCGGTACGGGGCTCCATGGCCGGAAAGGGTTCCCGCCACGGGCCGGTCACCCGGCCCGGCGCGGCGCCTAGAATGACCGGCTGCCCGGGGGATTGGTGTATCGGTAACACGGCGGTCTCCAAAACCGCAACGCGAGGTTCGACTCCTCGATCCCCCGCTTGATCCGCGCCGTGGTGTTCGACCTCGACGGGCTGCTGCTGGACTCGGAGTCGGCCTGGGACGAGGGCCGCCGCGCGCTCGTGGCCGAGCACGGGCTGCCGTGGCCGGACGGCGCGACGCGAGCGATGATGGGCATGAGCGCGCCGGAGTGGTCCGCGTACGTCCGCGACGAGCTCGGCGTCCCGCTCGAGCCGCCGGCGATCTCCGACAGCGTCGTGGCCCACGTCCTGCGCGGGTACGACCAGCGCCTGCCGCTGCTCCCGGGTGCCGAGGCGGCGGTCGCGCGGATCGCGGCGCGCTGGCCGGTCGCCGTCGCGTCCTCGTCGAACCGCGAGGTGATCGACCGGGTCATGGCCGCGTCGGGGTGGGGCGAGACCTTCCGCGTCTGGGTGTCCTCCGAGGAGGTGCCGCGCGGCAAGCCGGCGCCCGACGTCTACCTCGAGGCGCTGCGCCGGCTGGGCGCCGAGCCCGGCGACGCGGCGGGGATCGAGGACTCCCACAACGGCATCCTGTCGGCGCGCGCGGCCGGCCTGCGGGTCATCGCCGTCCCGAACCGGGAGTTCCCGCCCGGGCCCGAGGCGCTCGGCGCGGCCGACGTCGTGCTCGAGTCGCTCGACGCGCTCGTGCCCGGCGTCGTCGACGGCTGACGGCCACGGCCGGCGGGGCGGGCCCTGCGTTCCCGCCCCGCCGGTCGTAGCGTCAGCGACGCGGCGGCTCGACGAGGACCAGCTTGCCGCGGTTCAGCATCGCCGCGATGGTGCACGCCTTCTCGATCTGGGCGTGCGAGTATCGCGTCGGGTTGTGGAGCGTCTCGATGTGAACGCCGGGCACTTGCATGGGCACGGTGTTCCCCGAATCGACGCGCTCCATCCGGTGGTGGGCGCGCCGGCGGTCCGGAGAGCGACCGGATGGCCGCCCGCGCAATGCGGTTCGCACGGCGACTATCATCGGGGCGCGTCCGCGGGCGAAGTGTTGTGGCTGCACAGAAGCCTTCCAAGCTTCTAGGGCGGGTTCGATTCCCGTCGCCCGCTTCCCGGGTCGAGCGAACGGATCACACCGGCGCTCACCGGCGCTGGAGCCGCGCGACCTCGAGCCGCCGCTGCGCGCCGAGCAGCCG
>DATMVH010000043.1:0-10430 GCA_035563395.1 Solirubrobacteraceae bacterium | reverse complement strand
TGACGATGCACAACAGCGGGCCGACCGGCAGCTCGACCCGGGACCGAAGCCAGGGTTCGAGCTGCTCCCACGCCCAGTCGTCCATGCCCACCTCGCGGCGCCGGCCGCCCTTGCCGCGCCGCACCAGCAGCGATCCCCGGCGCGTGTCCAGGTCGGCCTCGGCGAGCATGAGCGCCTCGCAGATGCGCAGCCCGGCTCGCCGGAGCACGTCGATCAGGCCGCGAAGCCGGCGGCCGTGGACGCCGTCGCCGGCGCGGCGCATCACGGTGACGATCTCCTCGATCGTCGGCGGATCCGCTGGGTAGCGCATGCCCTTGTTGCGCGGCGGCCGGCCGGCGTGGAACTCCGGCAGAGTGGCGGGTGAGCGACGGCGCCCGGCGGCATCGAGCAGCAGCTCGGACATGACCCCTTCTCGGGACTCGGAGACGCACCGAGCCTGCTCCCCGCCAGGACCGGCGCGCCCGCCGCCCGACCACGGCCGTAAACAATGAGCCGGCGCCTCGCCCGGGGCGCGAGCGCAACCCGCGCCGCCGGCGAATGCACCAGCGCGCTCTTTCATGCGACGACACACGCCGCGAGTTCCCCGCGCATGGGAAGCAGCACTCTGGCCAGCTCGCGCCTGGCTACCTCGTGGCATGGGATCCAGCGGCGCAGCCTTGCGTCGCCCGCCGCCGCTCGTTGCCGGGCGAAGCGACACTCGGACGGCCGACCGGCGGGACCGGTCAAGTCGCATGGAGTCCAGGAGTCGCGCTCGCCGGCGGCAGGCTGTTGGTGCCACGCGGAGGGAGCAGCGCTCGCGGTGGACGAACTCGCGCGCCAGCACGCCCACGCGGGTGCGCGTGCCTGCGGGTTCGCGAGGCGTGGGCGGTTCTCTTGACCGTACGCGCCTCGTGTAGTCCTCTGGGGGCGTGCACACCGGGTCACGTGGGATCGCGCCACTCGTGATCGGCCATGGCGAAGGATCTGCGCGTCCGGTGCGGCCCCTTTGCGGCTTGCACGGCTGGCGGCGTGGCCCATAGGGTCGGGTGGCGTCGAGCGAAGAACGAAGGGCAAGGAGCGCGTCAATGAAGGTCCTTGTGACCGGCGGCACGGGATTTGTCGGCTCCCACACCGTGAGGGCGATCGTCGAGGACGGCCACGACGTGCGGCTGTTCGTACGCTCGCCGGGTCGCGTCGCGCCGGCGCTGGAGCCGCTTGGTGTGCGCGGCGTGGAACACGTCGTGGGGGACGCCACCGACGCGGAGTCGGTGCGAAGGGCGATGGACGGCTGCGACGCCGCCCTTCATGCTGCGGCCATCTTCTCTTATGACGCGCGCGACGCGCGCGAGATGCAGCGCGTGAACGCGCGGGCGACCGAGGTGGTGCTGGGGGCTGCGCGCGACGCCGGGCTTGACCCGATTGTGCACGTCTCGAGCTATGTGGCGCTGCTGCCGGCGGCTGGGGTGCTCGCTGAGGATTCGTCGGTCGGTGACCCTCGCGGCGTCTACGCGCGCTCAAAGGCCGAGACCGAGCGGATGGCGCGACAGCTCCAGGATCAGGGCGCGCCAGTCGTCATCACGTATCCCGGAATGGTCTGGGGACCGCATGACGCGCACCTGGGTGAGGCGGCGACCTTCGCGCGCTCGGTCTTGCGCGGCCTGGTGCCGGTGGTTCCGTCCGGCGCGGTGCCCGTCGTGGACGTGCGCGACGTGGCCGCAGCACACGCCGCCGTCCTAAGCCGCGGGCGAGGCCCACGGCGCTACATGCTCGCGAGCGGCGCCTCCTCGCTGACCGAGCTGATCGATCTGATGCAGCGGGTCACCGGCCGGCGCCTGGCCAGGGCCACGGCACCGGCACCGCTCGTGCTCGGCATGACGGCAGCGGCAGACGTGGTTCAGCGCGTGCTCCCGTTCCGGCTGCCCTTCAACTTCGGCGGCGTGTGGGTCGTCACGCACGGAAGCCCGATCGACGCATCGGCAACAGAGCGGGACCTCGGCGTACGCTTCCGACCGCTGGAGGACTCAATCGCGGACATGCTTCGCTGGCTGCACGCGGCCGGATACCTGACCGATCGGCAGGCCGGCCTCGCCGCGGCGCCCGCCCAGTCACCGACGGTGGAGGTCCGCTGAGCGCGAAGACTCAATTCGCCGTCGCCGAGCTGCTGGTTCGAGGCACGAGCAACCCCCGCGACCGCGCGGCGAGAGTGCTCGCTTGGACGACGACGAGCAGTTGGGGCGCAGGGACCCGGCGCAATCGCCTTCCGTGGTTGCGGTAGCTGGCCCGGGATTGCGGACGCTATCCAGTGTGCCTCGAAGCGGCAGCGGCGGTCGGCCCGGCGGCGCTGCCGGTGCTCGTCCGAAGCGGAAGTGCCCCCGCGGCACGCTTGCCGCCCGGTCGGCTCCGTGCGCCGCGCATCGGGGTAGAGACGCCGGGTGACCGACCACCTTCGTGATGCTGCTCCTGCCGGGTCGGCCGGCCCTCGGGGCCCCGCGCGGCTGTTCAACTTGTTCAGCGCGGCCGAGCGCGCACGGTTGGCGGAGATCTTGCGCGAAGAGACGATCGGCGGCGCGTTGCTTGTCGCCGCGGCGCTCGTGGCGCTCCTGTGGGCGAACTCGCCATGGGGCGATGCCTACGAGACGATGCGCGACACGCGCGTCGGACCGTCGGCGCTGCACCTCGACCTGACGTTGGGCACTTGGGCGGCCGACGGGCTGCTGGCCATCTTCTTCTTTGTCGCCGGATTGGAGCTCAAGCGCGAGTTCGTCGCCGGCGATCTGCGCGACGTGCGCCGAGCCGCCTTGCCCATCGCCGCCGCGTTCGGGGGGATGGCGGTCCCGGCGCTGATCTACCTGGCGATCAACGCCGCAGCCGCCGACGGCGAAGGTGCGGGGTGGGCGATCCCCGCGGCCACGGACATCGCCTTCGCGCTGGCGGTGCTGGCGGTCATCGGCAGCCATCTGCCCGAGGCGCTGCGGACCTTCCTGCTCACGCTCGCCGTCGTCGATGACCTGTTGGCCATCACGATCATCGCCGTCTTCTTCACCGACGACCTCAACATAGTCTGGCTCGCGCTGAGCCTCCTCCCGATCGCGGTCTTTGGCGTTCTCGTCCAGCGGCGCGTGCGGTCGTGGTGGCTGCTCGTCCCCCTTGCGGTGATCGCCTGGGTGCTCGTGCACGAGTCCGGAGTGCATGCAACGGTCGCGGGAGTGCTGCTGGCCCTGACGGTGCCCGTGGTGCGCAGCGATGCGGCAGGCGGCCCCGATGCGGGCCCGGGTCTGGCCGAGCACTTCGAGCACCGCATGCGTCCGCTTTCCTCGGGCTTCGCGGTGCCGCTCTTCGCGCTCCTGGCCGCCGGCGTGGCCGTCGGCGGGCTTTCCGGGCTCGGTGACGCGCTGAGCGACCCGGTCGCCCTGGGCGTGGTTGCGGGGCTAGTGGTCGGCAAGGTGATCGGGATCACCGCCTCGGCCGCCGTTGTCGCGCGCTTGACCCGCGCGCACCTCGACGAGTCCTTGTCGTGGCTTGACGTCCTGGGCGTTGCGCTGCTGGGCGGCATCGGCTTCACGGTCTCGCTGCTGATCGGGGAGCTCGCCTTCGGCCCAGACTCAGAGCGCAACGAGTACGTCAAGGTCGGCGTGCTAACCGGCTCGCTGCTGGCCGCCGCACTCGCCGCGGTCGTCCTTCGCGTTCGCGAGCGCACCTACCGCCGCATGGTCTCCGGCTGAAGCCAGCCTCGACTTACCGCTCCCATGCGACTGGAGAATGGCCCCCCTACGGCTCGGCGCTGCTCCTTTCGCCTGACACCGGCATCGCGCCGCTGGCGCCGGCCGAACTACTGCTTTCATGCAACGGGAGCGCGCGGGCTCGCCTGCGCATGAGTGCCCCTTTCGCGTGGAGGGAGCGGTGACGCGCGACGAGTCGACGCGCGAGCGGTCTGCTGCAGCCCTGCACGGACGGACGCGCGCGGCGCCTCCGGTGATCCAAGTCCTCGCCGCGAGAATCGCTAATGCCGCGCGGACATCGTGCGGTGGCCAGGCCGCCACGCCTCGCGGCTGGCCTCGATCCATGCGCGGAGATCCTCGGGGACGAACCTCAAGGGTCCGTCCGCCCCGCCGAGCCGCACAGACGGGATACGGCCGTCCTTGGCGGCGTCGTAGAGCCAGGTCCTCGAGACGCCGAGGCGCTCGGCAACCTCGCTCGGACGGAGGAGCGGCTCCAGCGCCGAGTCGACGGGATCATTCGTCACGGTCGTGGTGTCCATGCCGATGACCTCGCATGGGCACGCCGCGCGTGTTGCGTCCGCCGCAGCCGCAGCGTCCGCGGTGCCCGGCACGCCGCCGCGTGAGAACACCGTGAGAACGTCCGCCGCGTCCGGCCGCGTCCCATGCGTCCTCCAGATCGGACATACTTCGCTCTGCGGGCGGTTTCCGCCGAGGCGGACTCTCTTCACCCTGGTTGAGGGCCTGGTCCGGCATAACCGGGTGGAGGTTCGAGTCCTCTTCGGCGCATGACAAGGAAGCCCGCGAGAGCGGGCTCTTCCTTTGTCGGCAGAGCGGGTGCGCATGCCGGAGCAACACCGGGGAGGGCACACCCCGAGAACAGGGTCGAGAACCGGGGCGCACGGATGTGCCCCGCGGAGACCCGGTAGCAGGCGCAGGATCATGAGCGTGCAGTACGACGCGTCCCGTGGGGATTTCGGGTCTCCGTGGCTTTGAGTGGCCGGGTCGGGCCGCGCGCGAGCCGATAATGCTTGCTGGAGAGCGGTTCCGCTCTCCTAGCTGCCGCCCTCCTGCTGGTTGCGCACGTCGCAGGCGACACGCACCTGCCGCTGAACGGCTGCCGGGTGCTCGACGTCCAACCGCTCGTTCAGGAGGGCAGGGTGCGTGTCTGCACGGCATTCAACCGACTGCTCGAGCTGCCCGGCGCGTCCGTTCGCGGTGTGCGCTTCGACGAGGCCGGCGTGGTGGTCACGATCGCGCCGCGACGGCGCCGGCGCGTGTGCTCGCGCTGCGGTCAGCTCTGTCGCGCGACGCGCGACACGGTGCTGTCGCGCTGGCGGCATCTCGACGTCGGCGCGCAGCGCTGCTACCTGGTCTGTTGGCTGTGGCGGGTCAAGTGCCCGGACTGCGGCGTGCGCGTGGACGCCGTCCCATGGGCGCGCCCGGGTAGCCGCTTCACGCGCGCCTTCGAGGACGTCGTCGCCTTCCTGGCCCAGCAGATGGCCAAGGGACCCGATCCGGCGACTGGTGCGGATCGACTGGCACACCGTCGGGCGCATCCGTGGAGCGGGTCATCACCGAGCGCCTCGATGACCGCCGCCCTCAGCGGGCTCGAACGCGTCGGCGTCGACGAGGTGTCCTATCGGCGCCGGCACCGCTACCTCACGGTCGTCGCCGACCACGACACCGGACGCATCGTGTCGCTGGCCGACGGGCGCAACAGCCAGACCCTCGGTGACCTCTTCGCCGAGCTCGGCGACCCCAAGCACTCGCTCCGCGCGATCTCGATCGACCTCTCCGGCGCCGACGCCAAGGCGAACCGCGAGCAGCTCCCTGGCGCCCGGATCCCCCACGACCCCTCCACGTCGTCAGGGTCGCCGCCGACGCCGTCGACCAGGTCCGCCACGACGAAAGGAACGCCCACCACCGCTCCCACACCGCTGCCGGCCGCTGGGCCAAGCACACCCGCTGGGCGCTGCTGAAGGCCCCCGAGCGCCAGAGCCTCGGCTCGCTCGGCTCGCTCGGCACGCTCGGCGAAGTCTACCTGCACAACCGCCGCCTCTACCGCGCGTTCCGGCGCTACCACGAGCTGCGGCTGCTCTGCCAGCTCGAAGATCCGACGCTCGCGGCCGCGCACCCCGACGGCTGGCTGCACTGGGCGTCCCGCTCGCGGTTACAGCCGTTCGTGCGCGCGGCCCGCACGCTGCGCCGCCACCGCGACGGCATCCTCGCCGCCATCGAGCTCGGCCTCGCCAACGACCGCCTGGAAGGCCTCAACAGCCGCATCCCGCTGATCAGCCACCGGTCCTTCGGATTCCACTCTTCCGCACCGCTGATCGCGCTGATCTACCCGTGCCGCGGCGGCATCGTCATCGAACTGCCGCTGCGGTCAAGCCACTCAAACCCCCGAAGCGCCGAAGGTTCCTGGCGCGCCTCGCGGCCGCGCCGCCGTCACCCGGCTGGCGGCAGGAGGAGCTCCCGGACCCGGCGGCGATCGAGCCGGCGCAGCCGCCCGCTCTCGCGCGCCTGACGCTCGACGAGCCGTCGCGGGCCGACCGGATCCTCAGCGTGGCTCGCGCGGTGCGCCGGCTGCGCGCTCGGCGAGCCGGTCGAGACAAGGCCGCGCGCGGCGATCCGCCCCTACCCGCAGTCCCTCGGCGCCCCTCCCGCACCGGCTACCTGCCGCCGCCGCCCTGCCCGCTCCCCGCCGGTCTGCCGCAGCTCAACCCGTCGTGGACGGAACCGACGCGCGGACGCCTCTAGCCGGCGTGCCGCGCGACGACGACGTCGACGTACAAGAGTGCCGCACGCGCGAATTGCGGGACGGCGCTATGCCGCCGCGCGTCGCTGGTGACCGACATGGCGCCGGTAGAAGTCGCCGATCAACTCGGCGATCGCTGGGCACTCTTCCGCGAGTGCGAAGTGTCCCGTCGGGAGCAGGTGCAACTCCGCGTCGGGCTGATCGCGAAGGAACGCGCGAGCACCCTCGACCGTGAAATACGGGTCGCGTTCGCCCCACGCGATGAGCACCGGTGGCCGGTAGTGACGGAGCATCCTGTGGAACGCCGGGTACTGCGGGGGGTTGTGACGGTAGTCGTGCAGCAGATCGAGCTGGATTTCGCGGCGATGAGGCAGCGCCATGAACCATGCGTCGAGCAGCCAGCCGTCGGGGCATAGTGCGTCGGCGTCGCGCGCCCCGGCGGTCCAGTTGGCCCTGATGCCGTCTGGGCTGATGAAGGCCTCGACGAGCGTGGCTTCGATCTCCTTGGTGCGCTGCTTCCACCAGCCATTGCGCAGGGGCTGCCACGCCTCGGAGAACCCCTCGTCGTAGGCGTTGCCGTTCTGGACGACGATCGCGTCGATCGCAGTCGGCCGCCGGGTCGCGAGTCGCATGCCGACCGGCGCGCCGTAGTCCTGAATGTAGATTCCGAAGTGCTCGACGTTCAGCACGTCGAGCAGTCCCTCGACGGTCGTCGCGAGGTTGTCGAAGGTGTACGCGAACTCCGTCGGCGGCAATGTCTCTGTATTGCCGAAGCCCGGATAGTCCGGTGCGATGACGTGAAGGTCCTGTTCCAGCAGCGGCATGAGCTCGCGGAACATGAATGACGACGAGGGAAAGCCGTGCAGGAGAAGCAGCGTCGGGTTGGCCGGATCGCCGGCTTCCCGGAAGAAGACCTCAAGCCCATTGACGTCGACGGTGCGGTAACGCGTCATGGCCCTACGGTTGTGCCTCACCGGTCGGCGTTACACCGCTACCCGGCCGCTGTGTGCGACCGGAAGCCGCGCGCGGGAGCGGAGTGACCCCTCGCATGCGAGCGCAGCAGTGGCGGCGACGCGTCGGACGACCGTCGGAATGGAACGAGGAGCGATCCCGGACCGTCGTCCCGCGCTATCGCCATGCGCGCGAGGAGCGGTAGATCCGGGTAGGCGCCGAGCCCGGGTATCTGCGCGCCCGGCCGCGGGCTTTCCGCTTCGCAAGGGGCATGGCGTCGCCGATGGCTTCGAAGGCGGCTCAAAGTGGGCGCCATGACTGCTGGCGATCTGCGGGCTGCTTCCGATTGGCCGATGGCTGCGCTCATCGCATCGGCCGGCGGCGTCGATGCTCTGTCCCGCGTCCTCTGCACGCTCCCCCGCGATTTGCCGGCGAGTGTGATCCATTGCTGCACGTCTCGCCCGAGCGGGAGAGCGATCTAGCCACGATCCTGGGCCGCGTCACCGCGCTGGGCGTCGAGCCCGCTCGCGACGGTGACACGCTCGACCGCGGGCGCGTGCTGGTCGCGCCGTCCGGGCGTCACGTGCTGGTCAGAACGGACCTTCGCACTGCGCCGATCTAGTCCGGCGCCTTCCCTCCGCCCGTATGCAGACGGAGCGCCCGCAAGGGGTTCCCTTCCGACGCAGCATCCGCTCGGCGTGGTGATCAACCGGCCCTCGCTGTGGCTTGACCGATGATTCTTCCGCGCCGTGCTGGTCTGTACGCCGGATACCGACTCGGGAGGCCAACGCTATGCGGAAACTGACCTTCGCCATGAACCTGAGCCTGGACGGCTACATCGCCGCGCCCGGCGACGACCTCGGCTGGAGCGTGCCGAGCGACGAGTTGTTCCAGTGGTGGTCCGACCGGGTGGGCGCGACGGGCCTGGCGCTGTACGGGCGCAAACTGTGGGAGACGATGAGCTCCCACTGGCCGACCGCTGACCAGCAGCCTGGCGTCACGCCGGCGGAGATCGAGTTCGCCCGCCGTTGGCGGGACATGCCTAAAGTGGTGTTCTCCTCGACGACGAGCACGGTGGACTGGAACACCCGCCTGGTCACCGGCGACGCGGTCACCGAGATCACCCGGCTCAAGGCCGAGGACGGCGGTCCGATGGACATCGGCGGCGCCACACTCGCCGCAGCGGCCATGCGGGCCGGGCTGATCGACGAGTACGTGCTGGCCACCGCACCGGTCTTGGTGGGCAGCGGCACGCCGTACTTTACGAACCTGGACAACTGGGTGAACCTGACCCTGGTGGAGACCCGGACGTTTCCCGACGGCGTGCTCCTGACCAGGTACGAGACCAAGCGCTGATCGTCCGAGCGCGGATCCGCGACTCCGGGGCCGTCCCAGGATTCCGTGTGCTGTGTTCCGAGGGTGAACCCACTGCTCACCCGAGCGGGAGCGCCGCTCATACCTTGGCTCTGTCCCTGCCGGAACGCCCGCGATCGCCGAGCGTGACATCCGCGGCGCGCCGGTGGTGGCTGCCCTACAGCTGCCGCGGTGTGCGCACGCGCGGATCGAGCCGCAACAGCGCGAGCTCCATCGCGAAGCTGAGCACGACGACGAACACCGAGGCCAGATCGCGATCCCGACGAGCATTTCGAGGTCGATCGAGGGCTGCGTGCCTCCGCGGAGGCCGTCCTGGTAGCCGTCCCCCGAGCGGCCGGTCGCCTTCCGGGTGTGTACGAAGAAGCCCTGCACGGCGAAGACCCGCTCGACGAGGACCAGGTTGAGCACGACGACCGGCGCGCTCACGCCGACCAGCGACGCGGTCGCCGCATGCGCGAACGGGCCGGCATGGCGGCGGATCACCCGCTTGTGCGGCACGCCCTTCGCGATGGCGGTGCGCACATGATCGGTGCCCTGCTGCTCCCGGAGCTGGGCGACGACGAGCCGCAGGCACATCGCCGCGAGCGGCGCCGCCGCCACGAGCCAGGGCACGAGCAGCGAACGGAACCAGTCCCACGGCGACGACAGCCGCGAGGCCCGGGTCGGCGCGGCGTCGAAGAAGTACGGCAGCGGGAGTTCGCCGAGCGTCGGATGAAACAGGAGGAGCACGCCGAGCCCGAGGACGTAGGCGGAGTGCAGTACAGGATCACGGCGGCCCTCTCGACGGCGCGCGCACGCCACGAGCCCGCTCGCCCCGCGCACCACAGACCGAGCGCGAACCCGCCCCCGACGCCGATCGCCACGGTGCCGAACAGCATCCACACGTCGGCGGCGTATCCCTGCAGCCACATGTCGCCCACCCTCGGGCAGCCGACCCACTCGCACGCGACGCCGAAGTCGAAGTGGAAGAACGCCCGGCCCATCGCATGAGCCAGGCCGCCCCAGCCTGCTCGTCGGGATACGTCCCGGGGTACGCCCAGCGCGGGATCGCAAGCGCCAAGGCCGCCGTTATCCCGATCACGCAGAGCCCCTTGGGCGGTACGCAGCGTCAGCGTCTTCGCCAACGACCCATCTTGCCGAGCATAGGCGAGCAAGGGCCTTGTCAGCCGCGGGGAGACGATCGCGCCGGCCCGAGCGCGAAGGTGCCGCCTGTGCGCACCGAACGCCAGGCCAGATCGACGGCGCGCGGGCCAGAGCCGGGCACCTCGACGGGTCCCTGACTCGGCGCGCGGCTGTACGTCAGCGAGCCGCGCTCGCCTCCTGAAGCGACGCGGCACCGATGCGTCGCGACCATCACTGCTGCGGGCGATGCTCGGCTTCCCCGAGATCGCGCTCGCGTTGCTGGAACGCCGAGAACGAGCGCGGCGACCGTCTCGTGGGGTCCGCGCGGTCGCCCATCTCAACGGCGTCGACCGGCGGCTCCTGGCGCTCCTGTGGCTGCGCCCTGATCCCGCCGGGTCAACCGCGGCGATGACCTCTGCGCCGGCGCCGGCGCCCGGCGCGCGGAGCCGACCGTCGCCGGCAGCGGCATCGGACGCGCGCGGCCGCCGCGGATCGTCGATACTCGCGCGATGCGGGCGCCGGACCCA
>DATMVH010000042.1:0-4869 GCA_035563395.1 Solirubrobacteraceae bacterium | reverse complement strand
GCGTCGCCACCGTCGGCCCGCGCACCGGTTTCAAGGGCCCGCACGTCCTGGCCGTCGCCCGCCGGCGCGGGCGCTGGGTCGGGGTGCACGCCCCGGAGCGGCCGAACGGCCGGCTCGGCTGGCTCCATGCCGCCGCCGTGGAGCTCGGCGCGGTCGACCTGTCCGTGCACGTCGACCGCTCCGCCCGCACGCTCACCGTCCGGAACGGCCGCCGCGTCCTGCGCCGCTTCACCGTCGCCGTCGGGCAGCCCGGCCACGAGACGCCGCTCGGCCGCTTCGGCGTGACCGACCGGTTGGCGATGCCGCCGGGAACGCCCTACGGGTGCTGCGCCGTCGCGCTGTCGGGCCACCAGAAGAGCCTGCCCGCCGGGTGGACGGGCGGCGACCGCCTCGCCGTCCACGGCACGAACGCGCCGGACACCGTCGGCGCCGCGGCGAGCCTCGGCTGCCTGCGCGCGCACGACCGTGACATCCGCTGGCTGCTGCGCCGGATCCCGCTCGGCGCGCCGGTCTTCATCCGGGCGTGACGACCGTCCCGCCGGCGGACTCGAAGCCCGCGGCGTGGACCTTCGCCCATCCCTCCGCCTCCGGCTCGAGCCGCCGCCGCACCTCCTCCGTCGCGCCGGCGGCGCACCACAGCAGCACCGTCGGCCCCGCGCCGGAGATCGTCGCGCCGAGCGCGCCGAGGTCGCGCGCGCCTTCCACGAGCGCCGCCGAGCGGGGGTAGAGGTGCGCGCGATACGGCTGGTGCAGCCGGTCGTCGAGGCCGCGGGCGACGAGGTCGAGGTCGCCGCGCAGCAGGCCGAGCACCAGCAGCCCGGCGTGGGCCACGTTGAACACGGCGTCCCCCATCGGGACCTTGCGCGGCAGGGCGGCGCGCGCCTCGCGCGTGCGGACGGGGCGGTGCGGCACGACGAGCACCGCCTCGAGCCCCGCCGGCACCGGGAGGGCGTGCGCAGCGCCCTCCGCGCAGAGCACGAACCCGCCGTGCAGCGCGGCGGCCACGTTGTCGGGGTGCCCCTCCAGCCGCGTCGCGGCGGCCAGCAGGTCGTGCCCCCCGCCCGCGAGCGAGTCGGCGGCGAGCAGGCCGGCGACGATCGCCGCCGCGCTCGTGCCGAGGCCGCCCGAGAGCGGCACGCCGGAGCGGATGCGGAACGTGAAGGCGTCCGGCGGCAGGATCGTCTCGAAGGCGCGGACGCACAGGTTGCGGCGATCGCGCGCGATCGACAGCCGCGTCTCGACCGCGAAGCGGCCCGTCTCCTCCACCTCGACCTCCACGTGCATCGCCAGCGCGCAGGCCAGCACGTCGAACCCGGGCCCGAGGTTCGCCGAGGAGGCGGGAACGCGGACGAGCCGCCGCCGCCCGCTCACCCGAGCACGGCCCGCTCGACGGCGGCGATGTCCGGCTCGCAGGGCACCACCGAGCCCGCCTGGCCGAGCGCCGTCTGCGGGTCCTTGAGGCCATGCCCGGTGAGGACGCAGACGATCCGGCGCGCGCCGTCGGCCCCGTTCGCGAGCAGCCCGGCGACGCCCGCCGCCGACGCCGGCTCGCAGAACACGCCCTCCGCCGCGGCGAGGAAGCGGTAGGCGTCGAGGATCTGCGCGTCGCTGACCGCGCGGATCGCGCCGTGCGACGCGGCCATCGCGCCCATCGCCTCCTCCCAGCGCGCCGGGTTGCCGATGCGGATGGCGCTCGCCACGGTCTCCGGCGAGGCCACCGGCCTGCCGTGGACGAGCGGCGCCGCGCCCTCGGCCTGCCAGCCGAGCATCCGCGGCCTCGCCCCCGCCTCGGTGAACCCGGTCCAGTAGGCGGTGATGTTGCCCGCGTTGCCGACCGGGATGGAGAGCGCGTCGATCTCCCCGAGCTCCTCGACGATCTCGAAGGCGGCGGTCTTCTGGCCCTCGAGCCGGAACGGGTTGACGGAGTTCACCAGCGCGATCGGATGGCGCTCCACGAGCTCGCGGACGAGCGCGAGCGCCTCGTCGAAGTTGCCCCGCAGCGCGATCACGCGGGCACCGTGCATGAGGGCCTGCGCGAGCTTGCCCGTGGCGATCTTGCCCTCCGGCACGATCACCGCGCCCGTCAGGCCGGCGCGCGCCGCGTAGGCCGCGGCGCTCGCCGCGGTGTTGCCCGTCGACGCGCAGATCACCGCCTCGGCGCCCTCCCGCACCGCCGCGGAGACCGCGCAGGTCATGCCCCGGTCCTTGAACGACCCGGTCGGATTCGCGCCCTCGAGCTTCAGCCACACCTCCGCGCCGACGCGCTCGGACGCGCGCTCGGCGAGCAGCAGCGGCGTCGAGCCCTCCAGCAGCGAGACGACGGGGTCGCCGGGCCCGAACGGCAGGCGGTCGCGGTAGCGCTCGATGAGGCCGGCGCGGGTCAGGTGAACTCCTCGTCGATCACGCGGATGGCACGCGGCGGCGAGCGCATGAACCCGAGCTGCCCGATCAGCCGCACCGCCGCGTAGAAGCGCGACTCGAGCAGGGGATGCAGGACCATCACGAGCCGAGCATTGTCGCCCAGCCCGTGCTGCACGACGGACTTGATCGAGGCGCCCTGCATGCCCAGCACCTCGGCGATCTGCGCGAGCACCCCCGGCCGGTCGGCAACCTCCATGTGGAGGTAGAACGCCGACTCGACGTCCTCGACGACCGCCAGCCGCTGGCTCGGCTCGGGCGTCGTGGCCGGCGGGATCATCGCGGAGATCACGTCGCCGAGCACCGCGCTCGCCGTCTGCGGGCCGCCCGCGCCCGGCCCGGACATCGTGATCTCCGTGATCGCGTCCGACTCGACCGTCACGGCGTTGAACGGGCCGTGCACCGAGGCCAGCGGGTGCCCGGCGTACAGGAACGCGGGGTGCACCCGGACGCTGATGCCGGCGGCGACCCGTTCCGCCGTGCCGATCAGCTTCAGCCCCAGGCCGAGCTCGTCGGCGTAGGCGATGTCGTCCGCGGTGATGTGCTCGATCCCCTCGTAGCGGACCTGGTCGAGGTGCACCGGGGTATCGAAGGCGAGGCGGGCGAGGATGGCCATCTTGGCCGCGGCGTCGCGCCCGCTGACGTCGTCCGACGGGTCCGCCTCCGCGTAGCCGAGCGCCTGCGCCTGGCCGAGCGCCTCGGCGTAGGACAGCCCGCCGCGGGCCATCTCGGTGAGGATGTAGTTCGTCGTCCCGTTGACGATCCCGTGGATCCGCTCGACGTGCGCGGCGGCGAGCGACTCCTGCAGCACGCGGATCACCGGGACGACCCCGGCCACCGCGGCCTCGAAGCGGAGCTGGACGCCGTGGTCGCGTGCCGTCGCCCACAGCTCGTCGCCGTGCTGGGAGAGGAGCTGCTTGTTGGCCGAGACCACGTGGCGGCCGGCGCGCATCGCCCGCAGCACGTAGTCCCGGGTCGGCTCGACGCCGCCCATGAGCTCGACGATGAGGTCCGAGCCGGCGAGGATCTCCTCGAAGTCGCCGCGCGAGCGGGTGAGCACGCCGCTGAGCTCCGGCCGCATGCCGGTGACCGGGACGATGGCGTCCGCGCGCGCCTCCAGCAGCGCCGCGAACGCCGATCCCACCGTGCCGTGGCCGAGCAGCCCGACCCTAAACGTCTCGGGCATGCAGCTCCTCGTAGGTCTCGCGGCGCACGACGAGGCGCGCCTCGCCGCCGGCGCAGAACACCACGGGAGGACGCGGGACGCCGTTGTAGTTGTTCGCCATCGCGTGCCCGTAGGCGCCGGTGACGGGGGTGACCAGCACGTCCCCGGGCGCGACGTCCGGCAGCAGCGCCTCCCGCACGAGCACGTCCCCCGACTCGCAGTGCTTGCCGACCACCGTCGCGGGCTCCCCCGGCGCGCCGAGCCGGTCGGCGACGCCGACCTCGTAGACCGCGTCGTAGAGCATCGGGCGCAGGTTGTCGGACATGCCGCCGTCGACGGCGACGATGCGCAGGCCGTCGGCGAGCCGCTTCGTCGACTGCACCGTGTACAGGGTCACGCCCGCGTTGGCCACGAGCGAGCGGCCGGGCTCGACGACGAGCGTCTTGCCCGGGCCGAGGAGCTCGCGGGCGGCCTCCGCCATGGCCGCCACGGAGGCGCCGGGGCCGGGCGGGCGGTCGTCCGGCGTGTAGGCCACCGCCATGCCGCCGCCGAGCGAGTAGACGGGCAGCTCGGGCAGCGGCGCGAGCGCGGCGACGGCGGCGCGGTACGGCTCGAGGTCGTAGAGCTGGGAGCCGATGTGGAAGTGGAAGCCCTGCACGTCGAGGTGCGGCCAGGGGCGGGCGGCGACCTCCGCGGCATGGGCGGGCTCGAAGCCGAACTTCGACTCCGCGTGCCCGGTGAGGATGGCCGCGTGCGTCTCGGCCTCCACGCCCGGGGTGACGCGGAGCAGGACCCGCTGGCGCGCGCCGGCGGGCAGCACGCGCTCCAGCTTGGCGATGTCGTCGGCGTTGTCGAGCACCACCCAGCCGGCGCCCGCGTCGACTGCCATGCGCAGCTCGTGCTCGGACTTCGCGTTCCCGTGCAGGTAGATGCGCTCGGGCGCGAAGCCCGCCCGGAGCGCGAGGTGCAGCTCGCCGCCCGACGCGACGTCGCAGCCGAGCCCTTCCTCCGCGAAGACGCGCAGCACCGCGGTGCAGGGGAAGGCCTTGGAGGCGAACACGACCTCGCCGGGACCGTCGTGATGGGCCCGCAGCGCGGCCCGGAACTCGCGCGCGCGGGCGCGCAGGTCCGCCTCGGCGACGACGTAGGCCGGCGTGCCGAACTCGCGCGCGAGGGCCACGGCGTCGCAGCCGCCGACGAGGAGGCGGCCGTCCTCGACGCTCGAGGCCTCCGGATACGGCGAGAGGGTGGCGGCGGGCATGACCGGTGCAGGATGACGCAATCCG
>DATMVH010000041.1:0-6758 GCA_035563395.1 Solirubrobacteraceae bacterium | reverse complement strand
CGACGCGCGGCGACGGCGCCCGCGAGCCGTGGCGCGCGCTCCCCGTCGTCCACCACCGCCGCGCCAGCGGCGAGGCGCAACAGGCCCCGGCGGGACGCCGAGCTCGCGCGCGAGCCGGACCACCTCGGCGAATGCGTCGCGAGCCGCCTCCGTGTCGCCGGTGAGCAGGGCGGCGTCTCCGCCGTTGCCGCGCAGCACATTGGTCGAAGGCACGGCTGGTCGATGGCCCGCACCAGCGGGGTCGGCGGGCGAGGTAGCGGAGCGCGTCGTGGTCGCGGCCCCAGTGCAGCGACCGCTCGCCCGCGATCTGGAAGACGTCGCCTAGGTGATATCCGAGTCGCGGCGACTCGACGGTGGGCGTGGCCGTGGCGAGTGGCTCCTCGTGCCGTGCCTCCGGCGGGCGGTGGAGGCCGTCACTGCGCCTCCGGGCCGAGCCAGGCGCGTGCGCGCGCCGGGTACGCGACGTGGCGTACGCGATCGGCGCCGGGTGAGACGCGGGCGCGCGCGGCGAGCCCGGCGACAGCCGTCGACAGGGCGTCCAGCGTCGGCGGTCGTCCCAGCGGGAACTCCGTCGGCACCGACGCGTGGAGGACGACCCGACGCCGTCGCGGTCGACGCGGATCCCGTCGGCGCTCGAGGGGCCGGCGTACCAAGATGCACGCACAGGATGCGCTGCACATGCACCCTGCCTGCCGGTCGGCGCGGGGCCGGCGGGACGCCCGTCCCGCCGGCCCTGGGCGCGACCTACTTCAGCGCGCCGCTGAGCAGGCCGCCGACGTAGTACCGCTGCAGCAGCAGGTAGATCACGATGCAGGGAACGATCGTGAGCGCGACGCCGGCCTGCAGCAGGCCCCAGTCGATCGACCCGAACACGCCGCTCGAGATGAGCGTCAGGGTCACCGGCAGCGTGAACTGCTCCTGATCGCTGATCAGGATCAGCGCCGCGAAGAACTCGTTCCACGACGCGAAGAACGTGAACAGCGCGGTGGTGATCAGGCCGGGCACGGCCACGGGAAGCATCACGCGCCACATCGCGCCGACCGTGCCGCACCCGTCCATGAGCGCGGCCTCCTCCAGCGTGCCCGGCACCGACGCGAACGAGTTGCGCATGAGGAACAGCCCGAACGGGAGGTTGAACGTCGTGTACACCAGCCCGAGGCCGAGCAGCGAGTTCTGCAGCCCGAGGTCCTTCAGCACGATGTAGAGCGGCGTGATGATCGCCTGGAAGGGGATCATGAACGTCGCGAGCGTCGCGAAGAACACGAGGTTCGAGCCCGGGAACCGGAGCTTGGCGAACGCGTAGCCGCCGAGCGTGGCCAGCACCACGGTGGCGATGGTCGCCCCGACGGACACCAGCACGCTGTTCCCGATGTGGTCGAAGACGTTGATGTCGCCCGTGTTCGAGAGCCCGGTGTAGTTGTCGAACGACGGGTTGTGCGGGTAGTGCGTCGGCGGCGTCTGAGCCGCCTCCCGCGGATCCTTCAGCGACTGCTGGAGCATCACGTAGATCGGATAGACGAACAGCACCGCGAGCGCGGCGGACGTGCCCCACCACGCGGCGCGCGGCATGACCGGGGGGGTCCGCCGCCGCCGCTTCGCCGGCGCCGGCGCCGGCGCCGAATCGGCATACGTTGCACTGGCCATGACGAAGGCTCTCCGGTCGGGGTCAGTTGTGGTCCGTGTTGCGCAGCAGCATCAGCTGCACGGCGCTCACCGCGGCGAGGACGACCATCAGCAGGACGGACAGCGCGGCGCCGTACCCCAGCTGGAACTGGACGAAGGAGACGCGGTAGATCTCGTAGACCGCGGTGATCGTCGTGTTGTTCGGCCCGCCGTTGGTCATGATGAAGAACTGGTCGAAGGCCAGCAGGGAGCCGGCGACCGAGAACACGAGCACGAGCGCGAGCGTCGGCCGCAGCAGCGGCAGCGTGATGTACCGGAAGGTCTGCCACCGGCCCGCGCCGTCGATGCGGGCCGCCTCCTCCACCTCGACCGGGATCGACTGCAGCCCGGCCAGCAGCAGGAGCATCTGCATGCCGACGATCTTCCAGGTGATGCTCGCCACCACGACCAGCAGCGCCGAGCCCTTGTTCGCGAACCAGTTCGTGTTCTCGTCGGCCAGCCCGAGAGCCTTGAAGATGTCGAACAGCGGGCCGACGCTCGGCTGTGCCAAGTAGAGCCAGAGGAAGCTGCTCGCGGCGAAGCCGATGACGACCGGCAGGAAGTAGACGGACTGGAAGAAGCGGGCCCCGCGCCGCGGCCGGCGGACCAGCAGCGCGAGGCCGAGCCCGATCAGGAAGAGGATCGGCGTGATGACCGCCGTGTACTCGAGGGTGAACATGAACGCGTCGCGGAACCCCTGGTCGCTGAACGCGCGCGTGTAGTTCTCGAGGCCGATCCACGTGTGCGCCCCGAGGAGCGACCACTGGTTCAGCGACATGTAGAACGTCAGCCCCAGCGGCACCAGGAAGAACACGGTGATCAGCAGGACGGCGGGCGCCGCCATCAGGGCGCCCACCGCCTGCCTGCGGCCTCGGAGCGTCAGGCGGCGGCGCCGCGGCGGGCGGCGTGCCGCGGCGGGCGGCGCCGGTGTCGCGCCCGTCGCGGTCTGCGCCGCCCCGGCGGCCGGCATGTGCCGGGTCATGGCTTCTCCTCCCTCGGGCGCGCCGGACTAGGTGCCCTGGTCGATCAGCGCCTGGGCGGCCGACTGGCCGGTCCGCTGCGCTTCCTCGATGTTCCCGGTGAAGACGGCCTGGTTGATCATCTTGATCCACGGGCCGTTGTTGTCGTTGAAGATCGCGTTCTCGACGACGCTGTAGGGCGTCTTGCCGATCTTCATGGCGTCGCCGAGGACCTTGTACTCGGGGCTCTTCGAGCCGTAGAGCTTGTCGACCAGGTCCGTGCGGACCGGGACGATGCCCTCGCCGGCGAGCACGGCCTGCGCCTCCTCGCTCGTCGACCACTCGACGAACTCGCGCGCGGCGGCCTTGTTCTTGCTGCCGATCGGGATGGCGATCTCGTCGCCGCCCGCGAACGACGCCGTGCCGCCGTCCTTGCCCGGAAGCGGGGCGACGCCGAAGTTGATCTTCGCCTCCTCGAAGGTTGAGACTGCGAAGGCGCCGAGCGGCGTCATGCCGAGCTTGTCGCTCGAGAAGGACGGGGCCTGCTGGCTGCCGCTGTCGGTCTTGACGCCGGGCGGCATGACGCCGGCCTCGAACATCTCGCGGTAGAACTCGAGCGCGTCCGTCACCTCGGGGCTGTCGAGGGTCGCCCGCATGCCGTCCTCGCTCAGGACGTCGCCGCCGCTGGCCCAGATGTGCGGGGTGAACTCGAACACGTTGCAGCCGCCGCAGGCGCCGGCGAACGCGAAGCCGTACGTGTCGTTGCCGAGCGCGCGGATCTTCTTCGCGTACTCGACGATCTCGGCGTAGCTGGTCGGCGGCTTGTTGGGGTTGAGCCCGGCCCTCCGGAAGAGGTCCTTGTTGTAGTAGAGGACGGACGCCTCGGCGGTGAACGGCAGGGCGTACGTCTTGCCCTCATAGATCGCCAGGCGCCGGTGCGCGGGGCTCAGGGCGTCCTTGTACGTGAGCCCGTTGGCGAGATCAGAGATGTCCTCCAGCGCGCCCTGAGACGCGAAGTAGGGCAGGAACACGAGGTCGATCGACGCGACGTCCGGCGCCGTGCCGGAGGCGGCCGCGGTGCCGAACTTCTGCACGAACTGCGCCGACGGGATGATGCTGAGCTTGGCCTGCGCCTCGTGCGTCTTGTTGTAGGCCTCCACGAGCTTGCCCATGAACACCTTCTGGGCGTCGCGGGCCCAGATCGTCATCTCGCCGGTGGCGGGGCCGGATGCGGCCTCCTCCGACGACGACTCGTCCGAGCCGCCGCACGCGGCGATCGCGAGCGCGCTCACGAGCACCGCGAAGACCGCGCCGAGCTTCTTGAAGTGCACCTGCTTCTCCTCTCTGCTTGAAACCGGTTGCCGGCCGCCGGCGGCGCCGGCGGCGAAACGACTCGAAATCAGGACCCGCCGCACGGCCTCACGCCGTGGGGATCCACACCCGCATCGCGTTCGGTCCGCGGTTCGCCCAGCGGAAGTAGGGAATCGCCGTCAGCGTCGCCTCGGCGGCCGGCGCTGGGGCGCCGCGCTCGAGCGACGGGTACGGGTCCTCCGGGCCGTCCGTCAGTACCCTCGCCGGGCCCACGAGGGTCACCGGCACCCCAAGCTCCGCGTTGCCCCCGTCGGGCTGCGGCGGCACGGCGGGGTCGAGCCGCAGGTCCTCGACCGCCACGTCGGCGGGGTGGTCGGCCTGCTCGATGCAGTAGACGACCGGTCCCCGGGCGAGCGCCACGCAGCCGCGGACCGCGTCGATCCGCGGGTGCGGCACGAGCACCCGCACCGGCATCGGCAGGTCGAGGACGACCCGGGCCGTCCCCTCCCACGCCCGGCGCACGCGCACGTAGCCGTGCTCGTCGGCCTCGGCCGGCACGGACTCGCCGTCGACCGTGAGCGTCGCGCCCTCGGACCACCCCGGGATGCGCAGCGACAGCGTCCACTCGCTCGCGGGGCTCTCGACGGCGATCTCCACCCGCCCGTCCCACGGGTACTCGGTGGAGACCGTCAGCGAGACCGGCCGGCCGTCGGGCGCGACCGACTCGATCCGGCCCGGCGCGATGAGGTGGAGCTGGACGCCGTCGTCGTCGCGCGTCGCGAGGTAGTGGTGCAGCGACGCGACGAGGCGCGCGAGGTTCGGCGGGCAGCACGCGCACTTGAACCACGACAGCCGCTCGGACGGGGAGTCCTCGTCCGACCCCTCGTGGCCGGCGCGCAGGTGCAGCGGGTTGGAGTAGGTGAAGTGGCAGCCGTCGGTCGAGGTGGAGACCGCGATGCCGTTGAAGAGCGCGCGCTCCATCTCGTCGGCGTAGCGGCCCTTGCCCGTGGCCAGGAGCAGACGCCAGTTCCAGAGAAAGCTCGCGATGGACGCGCAGGTCTCGCCGTACGCGCGGTCGGCGGGGAGCTCGTACGGGTCGCCGAACGCCTCGTCGCGGTGGCGGGAGCCGACCGCCCCGGTGACGTACGTCTTCTCGGTCACGGTCCGGCGCCACAGCTCCTCCATCGCCTCGAGCAGCGACGCGTCGCCCGTCTCCAGGTACACGTCGGTCACGCCGGCGGCGAGGTAGAGCTGGCGCACCGCGTGGCCGATCGGCTCGGTCGCCTCCCGCACCGGCAGGTGGTCCTGCAGGTACGGCGGGCCGAAGTGCTGCTCGGCGAGCAGGCCCCGGCCGCGGCGCTCGACCATCTTGGAGGCCATGTCGAGGTAGCGCTCGTCGCGCGTGTGGCGGTAGAGCTCGACCAGCGCCGTCTCCGGCTCCGGGTGCCCGTCGAGCCCCGGCTCGCCGCCGTCGGGTCCGAAGCGCTCGACCACCAGGTCGGCGAAGCGGCGCGCGATCTCGAGCAGGTCGTCGCGGCCCGCCCCGCGAGAGAGCGCGACGGCGCCCTGGATCATGTGGCCGAGGCAGTAGAGCTCATGGCTCATCTCGAGTTCCTGCCAGCGCTTGTCCGGGTGATCGCCCTGGATGTAGGAGTTCAGGTAGCCGTCGTCCTCCTGCGCCTTGCGCAGCAGCGCGACCGTCTCGTCGACGAACGTGCTCCAGCCGTCGTCGCCCGCGCGGCCGGTCTCCCAGCCGATCGCCTCCAGCACCTTGTAGATGTCGGAGTCCGCGAACCAGTAGCCGTGGAAGGGCTCCCGGGACGGGTCCTCGAGGCGGCGGAGGTTCGCGAGGTTGCCCGCGGTCTCGAGCTGCGCGACGCAGTGGTCGATCGTGGCCGTGCGGTTGAGCTGCTGCCAGCCGCCGAGCAGCCCGCCCGGATCCAGCGAAGCGCCCTCGTACGGCAGCGGCTGCAGCCGCGAAGGCTCCGTGGCGATCGGGGCGGTCGGCCCCGGCGTGCCCTCGCGCGCCCCCGTCGGCGTGTTCGCGCGGTCGCCGTCGATCCTGCTCGCCTGCAATGCGTCCTCCTCGGTAAGGTCGGGCGTCCCTCGGAAGCCTTTCCAGAAATTTTCGGAAAAGCTTTTCTGCACCGTAGCGGTCGCGTTCCGGCGCGTCAAGGACCTAGTAACCGATTTGGTTTCCGGCTAACGTCAACGCGGTGAGAGGAGCGACGCCGTAGCCGCCAGACGATCTTCGGTGCCGACCGTCGCCGACGTCGCGGCGCGCGCCGGCGTGTCCGTCGGCACGGTCTCGAAGGCCATGAACGGCCGCGGGCAGCTCCGCGCGCAGACGCGCGAGCGGGTGCTCGAAGCGGCGCGGGAGCTCGGTTTCCACCCCAACGCGCTCGCCCGCGGGCTGCTCACCGGCCGGACCTACACGGTGGGCGTGCTCACGACGGAGAGCTTCGGGCGCTTCACCATCCCGATCATGCTCGGAGTCGAGGACGCGCTGGGCGCCGGCGAGATCTCCACGCTCCTGTGCGACAGCCGCGACGACCCGCTCCGCGAGCAGCACTACGTGCGCACGCTGCTCAGCCGCCGCGTCGACGGCATCGTCGTCACCGGCCGGCGCCGCGACCCGCGCCCGCCGATCGGCGAGCTCCCGATCCCGGTGGTCTACGTCTTCGCGGTGTCGGAGAGCCCGAGCGACCTGTCGATCACCTACGACGACGAGCAGGGCGCCGAGCTGGCCGTCAACCACCTGCTCCTGACCGGCCGCACGCGGGTCGCGCACGTGACCGGTCCGCGGCGCCATCTGTCGGCGCGCCT
>DATMVH010000040.1:0-2281 GCA_035563395.1 Solirubrobacteraceae bacterium | reverse complement strand
GCTCGGCGCCGCGGCGCGGGAGGCGGTCGGCGCGTACTCGCACGACGCCTGGGCGGCCGGGATGCAGCGCGCCCTGCACGCGGCCGGGGGCAGCCAGGCCGGCTGCTAGGTTGCGCAGGCCATGGTCCGCGCGTCCCTGGCTCTCGTGCTCGTCCTGCTCCTCCTCCCCGCGCCGGTGAGCGCCGCCACGCGCACAGAGATCCTCCGGGACTGCCAGGACGGGTCGCTGAGCGGCACCTACACGCGCGCGGAGCTGCGGGATGCGCGCAGCAACATCCCGGCCGACATCGACCAGTACTCCGACTGCCGCGACGTGCTCGCCCGCGCCCTGACCGCCCCGAGCGCCACGGACGGCGGAAACGACGGAAACGGGGACGGCTCCGCGACGGGCGGCGGCGGCAGCCCGACGGGCGGCGCGACCCCGAGCAACGCCGGCACGGGGGGGAGCGTGCCGACGGCACCGTCGGCGCCCGTGCGGCCCAACAACCCGACCGAGGAGCAGGCGCTCGCCGAGGCGGCGAAGGAGCCGGAGCCGGTGACCGTCGGCCAGCGCCCGGTCGTGCCGGGCGCGAGCGCCTTCTCGCCCGGCGTCCCGCAGCACGCGCTGCCGTCCAGCCTCGTCGTGACCCTCGTCCTGCTCGCCGTCGCGGCGCTCGGCGGCGCGGCCCCGCTCGTCCGCCGACGTGTCCTCGATCGCCGGAACGCCTAGCGTCAGCGCGCCCGCCGGGCCGCACGTCCGGCCCGCGGCCGTCGCGGTCCCGCGGTCGGCGTCCGGCGTGCTCGTCTGCGCCGGCGTCGCGCTCGCCATCCTGCTCGCGGCCTTCGTGGCCGACGGCGGCCTGCGGCTCGAGCCGACGACGAACGTCGGGATCGGGTTCATGCTCGCCGGCGCCGGCCTCTGCTGCGCGGCGCTGCTCCATCCCCGTGCCCGCGCGCTCCCCGCCTCCGGGACCGCGGCGCTGCTCGCCTTCGCCGCCCTCGCCGGCCTGACGGCGATCTCCATCGTCTGGTCCCTCGCGCCGTCGGACTCCTGGGTCGAGGCCGCGCGCACGCTCTCGTATCTCAGCGTCTTCGCGGGCGGGCTCGCGCTGGCCCGGCTCGCGCCGGGACGGTGGCCGGCGGTCCTGCACGGGATCGCGCTCGGGTGCGCGATCGTCTGCGGCTACGCGCTGCTCACGAAGGTCTTCCCGGGCGCGCTGGCGGCCGACGAGCGCTTCGCCCGACTGCGCGCGCCGTTCGGCTACTGGAACGCCGTCGGGCTGATGGCGGCGGTCGGCGTCCCGCCGCTGCTGTGGCTCGGCGCCCGGCGCTCCGGCCACGCCGCCGTCAACGCCCTCGCGTGGCCCGGGATCGCGCTGCTGCTCGTGTGCCTGATGCTGTCGTACTCGCGCGGCGCGATCGTCGCCCTGGGCGTCGGGCTCGTGGTGTGGTTCGCCGTCGTGCCGCTGCGCCTGCGCGGCGCCGTCGTGCTGCTCGGAGCGCTGGCCGGGGCGGTCCCGATCGTCGCGTGGTCGTTCGGGATGACCGGGCTGAGCGAGGACGACGTGCCGGTCGGCGTGCGCGCCGACGCGGGCCACGAGCTCGGCGCGCTGCTGCTCGTGATGGCGGCGGCGCTGCTCGCCGCCGGCCTGGTCGCCGGGTTCCTGGCGACGGAGAGCCCGCCGTCGCCGGGCGCCAAGCGGCTCGCCGGCCGCGTTCTGATCGTGCTCGTGGCGCTCATCCCCGTAGCCGGCGGCATCGCGCTCGCCTCCTCGCCCGGAGGCATCGACGGGCAGCTCCGCAACGCCTGGAGCCGTGCCACGGATCCCGAGGCCAACACGCCCGCCAACACCCCGGCGCGGCTCACCGCCACCTCCTCGGTGCGCGCCCGCTACTGGGAGGAGGCGTTCGACGTGCACGCCACAGAGCCGTGGCTCGGGGCGGGCGCCGGCGCGTACGGAACGGCGCGGACGCGCTTCCGCACCGGCAAGCTCTACGTGCGCCACGCCCATGGGTACGTCCCGCAGACGCTCGCCGACCTCGGCTGGGCGGGGATGGCGCTGTCGCTGCTCACGCTCGGGCTGTGGGGGTGGACGGCCGCGCGCGCGACGGGCCTGCGCCGGCGCGACCGCGGCCTGCCGTGGGACGCCGAGCGGGTCGGGCTCGTGACGCTCGGGTCGGTGGCCGTCGTGTTCGGGGTGTCCTCCGCCCTCGACTGGACGTGGTTCGTGCCCGCCAACGCCGCCGTCGGCCTGTTCGCCGCGGGCTGGGTCGCCGGCCGTCCGCCGCTGCGCGACCGCTG
>DATMVH010000039.1:0-2483 GCA_035563395.1 Solirubrobacteraceae bacterium | reverse complement strand
TGGCCGCCTGGCTCCGCAGCCCGGCGCACCGGGCGGTGGTGCTGGGGTCCTGGCGCGTCGCCGGCATCGGCGTGGCCGCGGGAACGCCGGGCGCCGCGTGCACGGGCGGGACGTGGGTGCTCGACGTCGGCCGCTGAGATCAGGAGTCGGGACCGCGGCGGGGATCGCTCCGCTCGACGATCTCCCGCGCCTCGTCCATCTCCACGACCGTGTAGCGCTCGAACGCCTCGACCACGTGCTCCGCCCCGGGGAAGACGTGACCGGGGATCACGGCGAAGTGCGCCGCGTCCTCGCGGATCGCCTCGTACTCCGCCCGGGTCAGCCGCACGCGCTCGAAGCAGTCGGCGTCGCCGCACTCGCAGTAGAACATGAGCGGCTCGGCTTCCGGCGCCTCGCGGTTCTCCGGGAACGCGGCGACGCGCTCGTTGATCGCCCGGAAGAGCGCCTGGTTCGCGGCGAGGGTCTCGCTGCGCGATCGCATCGGCCGAGACGTACCGCCTGCGACGTCCGGCAAACGGCGGCGCGTAAGCTGGCTGCCGCTTACGGGGGCCATGTCAGCCCGATTGCGCTTCGGGCGCGGCCTGCCTACGCCCGCCGCGCGTCCCAGGAGAAGCCGCGGATCGCCAGCAGCGTCCCGGCGCATCCCCACAGCGCGAGCACGGCCAGGGCGAGCAGGTGGTCGACGTCGGCGCCGGCGACCATCGCGCCGGAGAGCCCGTCGATCAGGTGCTTGAGCGGCAGCACCTCCGCCACGTCGCGCAGGAAGCGCGGCGCGTCGTCGGCGTCGTAGAAGACGCCCGAGATGAAGATCACCGGCAGGAAGGCGGCGTTGACGTACGCCGGCGCCGAGTCGAAGTTCGGGATCGCGTGCGAGAGCGCGACGCCGAGGGCGGCGAAGCACCACACCCCGACCACCACGAAGAGCACGAGCGCCGGCCAGTCGCGCGGCGGGTCGAGCCCGAACACCATGGTGCCCGCCACGGTGATCAGGCCGACCTGCACCGCGGTGTTCGTGATCGCGCTGCCGGCGATGCCGGCGAGGTAGGCCGACGTCGGCAGGGGCGTGCCGCGGACCCGCTTGAGGATCCCCGCCTCGCGCAGGTACGTGAGGTTCATCGCCAGCGCGGAGAAGGTCGTCGACATCACGGCCATCCCGGCGATGCCGGGCACGATGACCTGCAGCGTGTCGCGGTCGCCGGAGAAGATCGCCCCGAACAGCGCGAGGAAGAGCAGCGGCAGCAGGAAGTTGAAGAACGCGGCGCTGGGGTTGCGCCAGAACATCCGGCGCTCCAGGCGGTACTGGCGCCAGGCCGCCCGCCGCCACGGGACCGCCTCGCGGGAGCGGTCCGCCGGACGCACGCCGTCGATCGCGTGGTCGCTCACGCCGCCGCCGTCGCGTCGCCCGCCGTCAGCTCCAGGTAGACCTCCTCGAGGCTCGGCCGCGAGACGCCGAGGTCGTGCAGGCGCTCGCCGCGCGCCAGCGCGGCGCCGGTGATCTCGTGGAGCAGCGCCGTCGGGTCCGCGGTCTCGCGCACGTGCGCCTCGCCGTCCTCGCCGCGCCAGGTCACGCGGAAGCGCTGCGCGCCCGCCCCGAGGTCCCCCGGCGCGCCCTCGGCGAGGATCGCGCCGTCCTTGACGATCGCCACCCGGTCGGCGAGCGCCTGCGCCTCGTCGAGGTAGTGCGTGGTGAGCAGGACCGTCTTGCCGAGCTCCTGCAGCGACCGCACGGCGTCCCACGCCTGGCGGCGCGCGGCCGGGTCGAAGCCGGTCGTCGGCTCGTCGAGGAACACGAGCTCGGGGTCCCCGATCAGCGCGAGCGCGAAGTCGAGCCGCCGCTGCTGGCCGCCGGACAGCGCGCGCGTGCGCACGCCGGCCGCCTCCTCGAGGCCCGTGAGCGCGATCGTCTCGTCCACGTCGCGCGGCGCGGGATAGAGCCCCGCCCAGTGCTCCACCGCCTCGCGCACGGTCAGATGGCGGTAGAGCCCGCTCGACTGCAGCACGATCCCGACGCGCCGGCGCAGCGCCGCGGGCCGGGTGCCGGGGTCCATTCCCAGCACGGAGACGCGCCCGTCGCTGCGCTCCCGGTAGCCCTCGAGGATCTCCACCGTGGTCGTCTTGCCCGCGCCGTTGGGGCCGAGCAGCCCGAAGACCTCTCCCCGCCGGACGGTGAAGGAGATGCCCCGGACGGCCTCGCGCTCGCCGTAGCGCTTGCGCAGGCCCTCGACCTCGATGGCGGCGTGTCCGTTCACCGGTCCTGCATCATGGCAACCTTCCACAGGGCTTCATGCGCTGTGCCTGCGTCGACATCGGGACGAACACCACGCGCGTGCTCGTGTGCGACGTCGGTCCCGGCGGCGTTCGCGAGGTCCTCCAGCAGCGCGCGTTCACGCGCATCGGCCGCGACCTGCGCACGGACGGCGTCGTGCCCGCCGCCCGCGTGCGGGAGATCGCAGCGGTGGTCGCCGGTCAGCTCGCCGAGGCGC
>DATMVH010000038.1:0-3509 GCA_035563395.1 Solirubrobacteraceae bacterium | reverse complement strand
GCGGGCTAGCGCGCCGCGTCGATCTCACCGAAGCGGCGGTGCGCGAGTGCGACCGCCATCGCGCCCTCCCCGACGGCTCCGGCGACCCGCTTGGTCGAGCCGTGCCGCACGTCACCGGCCGCGAAGAAACCGGGCACGCTGGTCTCCAGCGCGAGCGGATCGCGATCGAGCGGCCAGCCTGCCGGCCGGGCGCCGCGATCCAGGAGGTCGGGTCCCGTGAGGATGAAGCCTCGCTCGTCGATGGCCACGCCGCTCTCGCGGGCCCAGCCGGTAGAGGGCACGCCTCCGAGGCACAGGAACAGAGCCTGGGCGCGCTGCTCAGTCGAGACGCCGCCCGCGTCGGTGAGCGTGACGGCGCGGAGCGCTTCGTCGCCGTGGATGGAGGTCACCTGTGTGTGCAGCCGCACGTCGATCAGGGGGTGGCTCGCGATGCGATCCACCAGGTAGGCCGACATGGTCTTACCGAGGCTGTCGCCGCGGACGGCCTGGATCACCCGGGCGCCCGCGTCAGCGAGGTGGAGCACCGCTTGGCCGGCCGAGTTCCCTGCGCCCACGACTACGACCTCGTCGCCGCCGCACTGCGCCGCCTCGCTGCGTCCTGCCCCGTAGTACACCCCGCGGCCGAGCAGCTCCGTCACACCGTCGACATCGAGGCGTCGCCAGACCATCCCCGGCGCGGCGAGGACGACAGGCGCGGTCACCTCGCTGCCGTCGCGGAGTGCGATCACGGCCTGTCCGTCCTCGTACCGGTGTCCGGCGGCTCCGTTGAGGAGCACGAGGTCCGCGCCGAATCCCTCCGCCTGCCGGCCGGCGAGACGCGCCAGCTCAGCGCCGCCGATGCCGCCAGGGAACCCGAAGAAGTTTTCGATCATCGACGTGTGCGATGCCTGCCCGCCTGGCAGATCACGCTCCAGCACGACGGTCCTGAGACCGTCAGACGCGGCATAGACGGCAGCCGCCAGCCCGGCCGGCCCCGCGCCGACGATGGCGAGGTCGTACTCACGCTGAGCGGGGCCGCTCCCGTGCCCCCAAGCGGCGACCAGGGACTCCACGGTCGCGCCGGTGATCACGTCCGCGCCGTCGACGACGACCGGCAACGGAGCTCCGACGACGCCTCGCTCGGCCATTAGCGCGTCGGCCTCCGGAGTGTCTGCCTCGAGCCACTCGTGCGGCTGCGCCGAGCGCGTGAGGAAATCGCGCAGCCGGTGGTGGTCGGGCTCGAGTCGGCGTCCCACTACCCGGAGTTTCGAACGGACGGGGCTCACTTCGCGTTCAGGCGGGAGAGCTCGAAGCCGACCTGACTGGCGAGCTCGACCTCCTCGACCAGGGCCTCCACGCGCTGCCTCCGGGTCCGGCCTCGCGGAAGCCCGTGCAAGGGTCTGTGCTGGTCTCCGCGGCTCTCATGGTTCTCGTCCTCAGAACATGGGGTGATCGTTAAGGCTCGTTCCCGGGAACGGCTGCATGACGTCCCAGTGCTCGACGATCTTGCCGTTCTCGAGCCGGAAGATGTCGACGACGACCGTGCCGGCGTCGTCCTCGGACATCGTGAGGTGGCTGTGAGCGACCACCGTGTCGCCTTCGGCGACGATCCGCTTGATCTCGAGGTTCAAGCCGGGCGCCTGCGCCACGAAGCCGCCCGCGAAGTCGACGAACGCGTCCTTGCCGTCGGGGGCGGCCGGGTTGTGCTGGGTGTACTCCGGGCCGAGGAAGCGCTCGGCCGCCTCGGCGGGCTGCTTGGCGTTGAACGCGGTCTCGCAGAAGTCGCGGACGACCTGTTTGTTGTGCTCGATGTCGGCCACGGTCGGGGTCTCCTGGTGATGATCGAGGGTGGTCAGGCTCGGACGCCTGCATAGAGGTCGTCCTGCTCGACGAGGCGGTTCCATTCGGCCTTGTCGTCGCGCCAGCCGTCCTCGGAGCGGTGCTTCTTCCAATAGCCGGAGATCGAGTGGCCCTCTCGCGGGACGCCGCGCTCGGCCACCAGATGGCGGCGGATCTCGCGCACGTGCGTCGCCTCGCCGTGGAGGAAGACATGCGGCGTGCCGGCGGGGAACTCGAGCTCGGTGACGGCGGCCTTGAGGTCATCGACCCACCGGATCGTCGTGCCGCTCGGCTCGGGGAGCTCCTGCCGCTCGGCGGCGAGCACGACATGAGCGATGGCGTCGTCGGGCAGGCCCTCGAGCGCGGCGCCGATCGCCGGGACGGCGCTGGCGTCGCCGATCAGCAGGTGCCAATCGGCGTCCACGCGCGGCGCGTAGCCGCCACCAGGCCCGAGCATCTGCAGCCGGTCGCCGGGGCGCGCGGCGATCGCCCACGGCCCCGCGACCCCGGTGTCACCGTGCACGACGAAGTCGATCGTCAGCTCGCCTTCCCCGCGGTCGAAGCGGCGGACCGTGTACGTGCGGGTGCGCGGCCAGTGCTCCTTCGCGAAGCGCTCCCGAACCTGCTGGACGTCGAACGGCGCATCGTACGGCGCGCCCGGGGGTGGGAACTGGATCTTGACGTAGTGGTCGGTGAACGCCCCGGCGTCAAAGCCCTCGAGGTCGCCGCCGAAGACGATCCGGACCATGTGCTCGGTCAACGGCTCGGCGCGGCGGACCTCGATGAGACGGGCAGTCATGCGACGGCCTCTGGGACGAGCGCCTGCTCGAAGGTGGTCTTGATGGGAGTCGACGGCCGGTCCAGCAGTCGCTGGAGGTCGCCGGAGTCGGTGAACAGTTCGCCGCGGGCGATCGCGGCGCTGGCGTCGGCGAGCACCTGTGCGACGGGCTCGGGCAGGCCGGCGCGGACGAGGACGGCGGCGTACTGCTCGATGGGCATGTCGGTGTAGGCGATCCGCTGGCCGGTCGCGTCGCCGAGTAGTGCGGCGGTCTCGTCCATGGTCAGCGCCTCGTCGCCGCCGAGCTCGTAGGCGACGTTCGTCGCGTGCGCGTGGTCGGTGAGGACGGCCGCTGCCGCCTCGGCGAAGTCGGCGCGGGCGGCGGGCGTGAAGCGCTCTTGGCCGGAGGCGCCGGCGAAGCCGCCCGAGAGCGTGGCTTCCAGGTCCATCAGGTAGTTCTCGGTGTACCAGCCGTTGCGCAGGAACGCGTACGGCAGGCCGGAGTCCTTGATGCGCTGCTCGGTGGCCTGGTGGTCGGCGGCCAGGAGCATGGTGGTGGTGTCGGCGTTGAGGATGCCGGTGTAGGCGATGAGCCGGACGCCGGCCTGCTTGGCCGCGTCGATGACGTTGGCGTGCTGGGTGACGCGGTCGCCGGGCGTGCCGGAGATCAGCAGCACCCGGTCGGCGCGCTCGAGCGCGGGCGCGAGCGTTTCGGGCTGCGCGTAGTCGGCGTGGCGGACTTGGACGCCGCGGGTGGCGAGGTCGGCGGCGTTCTCCGGGGTGCGGACGGCGGCGATGATGTTCTGCGCGGGGATGCCGCGGTCGAGCAGGGCGGCGACGACGAGCCGGCCGAGCTGGCCGGTCGCGCCGGTGACGGCGATCGTGGTCATGGAGTGCCTTCTCGAGTCAGGGG
>DATMVH010000037.1:0-2959 GCA_035563395.1 Solirubrobacteraceae bacterium | reverse complement strand
GGCGACGAACCCGAAGCGCGCCCGGAACGGCGACGGCCCCAGCGCGACGGGCTCCGGAGCCGGCTCAGCCACCCCCTCCAGAGGCACCGGCTCATGGCGCTCCGGGTCGGGCGACGGCCGGCCGGCGGGGGACGGCGGCGGGATCAGATCACGGGCCACGACGCCTCGTCGGTCACGTCGATCTGCGGCTTGCGCAGCCGCGCCGAGTCCAGCAGCCGGGTGACGTCGTCGCCGTAGAGCTCGCGCGCGGACAGCAGCCGCTCCGCGACGCGCTCCGTGCCCTCGCGGTTGCGGGCCACGGTGTTCCAGGCGACCACGAACGCCTGCCCGAGCAGCCCCGCGACCAGCTTGCGCTTGTCGGCGTCGCCGAGCGTCGCGGCGTAGGGGTCGGCGTCCATGATCCCGCCGCCCGAGCGATGCATGATCTGGTAGCCGAGCCGCTCGAAGCGCTCCATGGCCTCCTGCTCGGCCTCCTCGCGGGCGTCCGCGTCCTCGACGCGGTCGGACAGGTCGACCGGGGCGGGCGCCATCCCGTGGAAGCCGACCATGTGCGCGGCCTGGCTCGTGACGGACGCGAGGTCGCCGCCCACGCCCGTGGTGTTCTGGTCGTAGAAGACGTGCTCGGCGGCCATCGCGCCGAGCCCCCAGATCAGGTTCCCGACCCGCTCGGAGCGCCACTGGCCGAAGCGGTCCTCGATCTCCATCGCCTGGTGGTGGCCGCCGGAGGAGCCGCGCTTGCGGATCGACAGGCGGGTGGAGAGGCGGTTCTCCATGTACAGGTGCCCGCACACGGCGTGGCCGGCCTCGTGGATGGCGGTCGCGCGCTCCTCGTGCTTCGGGTACGGCTGGCCGATCGCGACGCCGGTCTCCACCGTGGTCATGGCCTCGACGAGGTCCTTGCGGCTGAAGCGCTCGCGGCCGTCCGAGTGCGCGTAGGTGAGCGCCAGGGAGCAGGCCTGGTCGATCATCGCCGGCGAGTAGCCGTTCGTGATGCGGGCGAGCTCGTCGCGCCGGCGCGGCGTGTCGAGGTCGTCCTCGTGCGCGACCTTGCCGAGGTAGAGGTCGAAGATGTCGCGCCGGTCCTCCCACGTCGGCGTGCGGAAGTAGATGTGGCGGCCCATGCGGCCCGGGCGCGTGAGCGCGGGATCGAGCCGCTCGAGCGCGACGTTGCAGGCGCCGATGAAGTAGATCTGCTCGTCGCGCGGCTTCGGGGCGCGGACGCGCAGCGGGAGCTTGCCGATGCGCTGCGGGACGACGTACAGCGCGTCGAGGAACGTGTTGACCCGCCGCGTCCAGAACTTCTTCATCATCGGCGGCTCGTCGATGCCGTCCATGACCACGAGCAGCTGGTTCAGGGCGAGCCCGCCGCCGGCGCCGCCCATCATCGGGATCATGTTCCGCACCGCGCCCGCGATCCGCACGAGCGGCTCGGGGTAGGCGAGCCCCGGCGGCTCGGCGCGCGAGGCGAACAGCTTGTCCCGCCACGCGGCCGTCTCCAGCACGAGGTCGCCGTCCTCCGTGAGCGCGCCGTTGCGGCCGTAGAAGGCGGTGTCGTGGATGCTCGGGACCGCCTGCGGCTCGAAGCCGCTGCCGAGGCTCTGGCGGCGCATGCCGACGGCGTCGATCTCGTCGATGAACACGATGCACTGGCCGCCCCACTTGGCCGCCTGCTTCTTCGCCTTGCGGGCCAGGAAGCGGACGAGCACCGCGTCCATGCCGATGAAGGTCTGCGCGAAGCCGGACCCCGGGATGGTGATGAACGGGCAGTTGAACGACGTCGCGATGCCCTTGGAGAGCATCGTCTTGCCCGTGCCCGGCGCGCCGAGGAACAGCACGCCGCGCTCGCGCTTGCCGCCCGCCTTGACGAACTCCTCCCCGGACTGCCACAGCGAGACGACGCGGGTGATCTCCTCCTTCGCCTCGGCCTGGCCGCGGACGTCGTCGAGCTTCACGCCCCAGTTCGCGTCGCCCGGCTCGTAGGTCTTGATCTGCCCGGCGCCGAGGATGATCAGCGGCCCGAACAGGATCAGGAAGTTGATCAGGAACAGCATCACGAGGATCGGGACGTACATGAACGCGATCGGCGCGTACGTCGAGACCACCGTGAGCATCGCGTCGAGGCCGCCGGCGATCGACGTGTCGCCGCCGGCGAACCACTGGTAGACGATCCCTCCCATCACGGCCACGCTGAAGACCACGACGAGCCAGGTGACGCGGCGGAACTTCTTGCGCCAGTACCAGAGACGCCGGCGCGTGACGACGTCCTCCTCCTGCAGCTCCTTCTCGGCGCCGTAGATCGACGGCGACGGGATGAAGCGGTGCGCCGCCACGTCGACGATCGCGCGGAACAGGACGACGCCCGCGAACGTGCCGACGAGCGACAGGAGGAACCCCCACTCGAGCGACGAATACAGGACGACGAAGAGGACCGGGCTGGTCAGGACCGCGACCGCCGTCGCGGCGCGGCCGAGCCGCCGCCACTCCCGCGCGAGCGCGATGGAGTGCTCGTTGACGGAGCGCTGCCTCACGGACGGGTGCGGATCCCCGGGCACGTGGGGAGTGTACGTCGCGGCGTGGGGTTCGGTCGACTCCGGCGCGCCGCGGACGGATGTACGAGTCCCCGCCGGCGTCAGGCCGCGGCGAGCAGCTCGTCCAGGGCGGCGCCGAGGTCCGCGGGGAGCTCGGCCGCGTCCGGGAGCGCGACGCGGTCGGCGTAGAAGCCGAAGCACGCGTCGCCGCCGACGGTGCAGACGCCCACCGACAGCGCGTGGCCGTCCGCGAGGGGGACGGCGGGGTGGATCGCGCGCAGCCGGCAGCCGGCGAGGAAGACCGGGAGCCGCGGGCCGGGCAGGCTCGAGACGGCGACGTTGTACATGCGCGGGCTGGCGACGAGGCGCGCGGCGGCCCGCCGCAGCAGCCGCGGCGCGAGCGCGAGGACCTGCAGCGCCGCGTCGGTGCC
>DATMVH010000036.1:0-3282 GCA_035563395.1 Solirubrobacteraceae bacterium | reverse complement strand
GGCGTGCGCCAGCGCGGCCAGCACGCCTTCGAGCGCCCCGGCGACCTGCGGCGGCGAGAGCCGGCCGGCGTACGCCCGCAGCGACCCGCGCGCCATGACCTCCGTCGCCACGTACGCGGCCCCGTCGGCGGCGAACGCGTCCTCGACGCCGACGATGTTCGGGTGCCGCAGCGCCCCGCCCGGACGGAACTCGCCGGCGAGCCGGCCGAGCGCGGCCGCCGAGGCGGCGTCGACCCCGGGCAGCTCCTCGAGCGCGACCACCCGGTCGAGCTCCACGTGCCGCGCGAGCAGCGCGCGCCCGTGCGTCCCGTATCCGAGGTCGCGCAGGACCTCGTACCGCCCGACGGTCTTGACGACGTCAGGCACGACGTCCGCTTCGGTCGGGCGTGTCCATCGAGCCGGGGGGGAAGGAAGGTGCCGCGCGCTCGTCGACGGCGCGGCCGGGTGGGTCCCAGTATGGCGCAGCACGCGGCGTACCGCGGCCCGCGGCCCGGCCGCTGTGCTATCCCCAACCGGCCGTGGACCCCGCCCCCCACGACACCGGCGGCGCGCGATCGACCTCCGTCGCGGAGCTGATCGCCGGCAAGCGCGTCGTCGTGTGCGCCGGCTCCGGCGGCGTGGGCAAGACCACCACGGCGGCGGCGCTGGGCATGGGCGCCGCCGCGCTCGGGGCCAAGGTCGCGGTCGTGACCATCGACCCGGCGCGCCGGCTCGCGAACGCGCTGGGGCTCGCCGAGCTCGGCAACGAGCCGCAGCGCATCGACCCCGCCCGCTTCACCGAGCACGGCGTCGAGATGCGGGGAGAGCTGTGGGCGCTCATGCTCGACGCCAAGCGGACGTTCGACGAGCTCATCGAGCGCCTGGCCGCGGACCGGCGCACGCGCGACGACGTGCTCGGCAACCGGATCTACCAGCAGATCTCGAACGCCGTCGCCGGCTCGCAGGAGTTCACGGCGATCGCCAAGCTCTACGACCTCGACGCGGGCGGCGACTTCGACCTGCTCGTGCTCGACACCCCGCCGTCGCGCAACGCGCTGGACTTCCTCGACGCGCCCGCCCGCCTCATCGGCTTCTTCCAGGGACGCGCGATCAAGGTCTTCCTCCGGCCCGCCGGCTTCGGCGGCCGCCTCCTCGGCCGCGGGACCGGCGTCGCCTTCGGCCTGCTGCGGCGGGTGACCGGGGTGGACCTGATGGAGGACCTGTCCGTCTTCTTCCGCGCCCTGAGCGGCATGATCGACGGCTTCGTCGCGCGCGCGGAGCGCGTCGCCGCGCTGCTCTCCGACCCCGCGACGACGTTCCTGATCGTCACCTCCCCGCGGCACGACCCGGTCGAGGAGACGATCTTCTTCCACCGCCGTCTGCGCGAGGCGGGGATGCCGTTCGGCGGTGTGGTCGTCAACCGCATGCACCACGCGCCCTCCGTGAACGGGCGGATGCCGGCGGGACTCGCGGAGGAGCTCGGACACGAGCTCGCCGGCCGCGTCGGCGCGTCGGTGCAGGAGCTCGCGGCGCTGGCCGCGCGCGACGCCGCGAACGTGTCCCACCTGCGCGCCGCGCTCGGCGAGCCGCCCCTCGTCGTCGTCCCCGAGCGCCACGACGACGTCCACGACGTCGAGGGCCTCGCGCACGTCCGCGCGCATCTGTGGGGCGCGCGATGAGTCAGTCCGCGCGGGTCGCGGCGCGCAGGTCCGCGACCGCGTCGAAGCCCAGCCGCTCGTAGAGCCGGCGCGGCCAGTCGTCCGCCTCGGCGATGAGAAACACCGTGCGCCCGGCGGGGATCCGGGCGAGCACGCCCTCCATGAGCGCGCGTCCCAGGCCGCGGCCGCGGTGCGCGGGCAGGACGCCGACGCCGTCGATCTCCGTCAGCGTGCCGTCGTCGTAGGCGCGGCACCACGCGACGATCCGGTCGTCGTCCGCGATGGCGAACCGCGCGGCGCCCGGCGCCGCCGCCTCCCAGCGCCGGAACTGCGCGACGAGCTGGCGGCGCGCCTCGGCATCGCGTCCGTGCGGCCCCGCGCGGAGCATCTCGTCCTCGCACGGCGCGAGCTCCTCCCAGCTCGCCGCGCGCACGCGATCCGCACCGGGCGCACGGTCGGGCGGCCGGCGACGGACCATGACGATCTCGCGGTCGACCGTCCAGCCCGCTGGGAAGGCCGCGTCGCGCGCCGCGCCGTCGAACCGCACCTTCCGCACCCCGAGGCGCACGGAGGCCGCCGCGGCGCGCGCCGGCTCCGACCCCGCGGGCGCCAGCACGAGGTTGAGCTCGTAGACGTGCTCGAGCGACGGCGTGCACAGCCCGAGCGCGCCCGGCGGGTCGGGCAGCACCTCGACGCGGTCGACGGCCGCGAGGAGGTGCTCCCGCTTGAACCGGAAGGCGTCGGCGGGCAGGTCGGGACCCATGGCCGGAGTCTCGCGGCCCGCGGCGCCGCCCGACCGGTCAGGCCGCCGGCGCGACGTCCGCGAGCAGCCCGTCCGCCACCCGCCGCAGCTCCGGCTCGAGATGGCCGCACAGCACGTCGCGCAGCACCGCGCGGAGGCAGCCGCCGAGCTCGGCGACCAGCGCCTCGACCTCCGGGTCGGGCCGGACGAGCCCCGCGACGACGGCCCGCTCGAGCGCGATCGCGCGCCGCAGCCGGTCGACCAGCGCGTCGCGGTCCTCGGGCAGGGCGCAGATCGCCGCAAGCCGCTCGGACAGCCGCTCGTAGCCGATCGCGTCGGGTTCCGCGAGGACGGCGCGGGCGGCGAGCAGCCAGTCCGTCAGCGCCTCCAGCGCGGCTCCGCGCTCGCATCCGAGCTCGTAGCGCCGCAGCGCCCAGGCGAGCTCGCCGGCCCGGGGCGTGCGCCGGGCGACGAGCGCGCAGAACGCGCGCAGCGGATCCTCGTCCTCGAGCGCCACGAGGCAGTCGCCGGTCATCCGCCGCAGCCCCGTCGCGAGCGGGATGGCGAGCCACGGCCCGCCGTCGGTGCGCGCCCACGCGGTCGGCCCCAGCGCCGCCTCGGCGTCGTCCCACAGCCGCAGGGCGGTCTGGAGCCGGCGCAGCCGGCGGCCGGCGTCCTCCAGCGCGCGCTCGTCGCCGTCGAGCGCGAGCACGGCGACCGTCCCGAGCTCCTCCACCTGCAGGTCGCCGGGCACGTCGCCGAGGGTCTCGCGGCGGACGAGCGCCAGCCCGTCGCCGAGCGTGACCTCGTCGCTCTCGAGCACGAGGCCCTCGACGGGGGCGAGGACCACCGACAGGGTGCAGCCGTCATAGGCCGCCGCCTCGAGCTCGCCGAAGGCGGCCT
>DATMVH010000035.1:0-8753 GCA_035563395.1 Solirubrobacteraceae bacterium | reverse complement strand
GACGGCGGCGGGCGCGCGCGGGCGATCCCGCGGCCGATGCGCGGCGCGGCCGCCGTGGCACGCGCGATGCTGTCCTTCTACCGCCTGGCCGAGGAGTGGGGCGTGACGCTGCTGCCGGCGACGGTGAACGGCCAGCCCGGCGTGCGCGGGATGGACGCGGAGGGCCGCGTGGTCGCCGTCGCCGGCTTCGACGTCGCCGGCGGGGCGATCCGCACGATCCACTCCGTCGTCAACCCCGACAAGCTGCGCCACCTCGGCCCGGTGTCCGACGTGGCGCTGCGCCCGGCGGCGCGGTGAGTGAGGCTCAGACCTGCGGCGCGGCCGGCCAGACGCGCGGGAGGCGCTCCATCCGCCCGCGCTCGGCACGGCGGAGCTCGCGCGCGCGCTCGTGGATGCGGAGGAGCAGGTCCGCGCTCGGGCGGAACGGGTCGGCGACCCCGTGCCCGTCGTCGAGGGACACGGCGGCCCACAGCTCGTCGCCCACCTCGGCGAGGAGCACGACGCCGCGCGGCGGCCGGCTCGAGTCGAGATCGGCGAGCTGGGCGAGGGCCTCGGCGTCGTCCGGGCCGGCATAGCGGAGGGTGTGGCGGGCGACGGGCGGCTCCTGCACGGGGCCGAGGAGACGGCGCCACCAGCTCTGGCGAGTGTCGTGGTCCGTGGTGATCGTCATGCCTGCATTCTCGAGGGAATCGGGGGCGTTCACATCGGGCGGATGGAGCGACCTGCGCCTCCCCGGGCCTTACGCCGCGGGGCGCCGCGCTTACCCCGTACGGGCCCTAGCCACAGAGAGCCGCCGCGCCGGAGGGGAGTCGGCGCGGCGGCTTCTGTGTACGGCCGGCCCGCGGACGGCGGGGAAGGGGAGGGGACCAGTCCTGGGGGCGGAGCCTCTGGCGATCTTTGTGGGAGAGGAAGAGATCGCGATGTGTTTCAGGGAGTACGGGAATGGTGCCCGCGGGCCGGCGATCGCGCGCTACGGGCGTCCGGCCAAGCGACCGTGGGCGAACCGAACCCCGTCCGCCGGGGCGGCCTCACCGGCGCTACCGCGGCGTCGTCGGACGGGGTACGGCTGCCCGCACTCCGATCCACCGGGACCCCGTATCACGCACCGGCGGCAGGAGCGAAAGGATGCCGTCCACAACGCGGTCCAGCGATCGGGATCGCCGTACGAGGACTCGGCCCCCAGGCCCGCTCTTCCCCCTCTCCCAGCGACCTCGGGCCAGAGCATCAGAGGCCGCCGCGATTCCCCACGCGGCGGCCTCATCCGTTTCCGGAGCCGGTCAGCCGCCCGTCGCGACGACCGCCGGCGCCATGCCGGCGACCATCATGATCCCCTGCGCGCGCGTGAACTCGTGCAGGCCCGAGCACTTCGGGCAGTGCAGCGCGATCAGCGCGTCGGCGACCTCGCCGGTCCAGTCGTCGATCGCCGCCCCGGCGAGCGGCTTGCCCGTCTCCGGGCACTCGAACATCAGCCTGATCATCAGCCCTCCTTCTTGGTGTGCGCGCGCAGCGTGTCGCACGCCGGGTGGCACGCTCAGGGACATCCGGGCCGGATCGAGCCGCCACCCTGGCCGACCGACACCCGCAGGGGCGGGCGCGTAGCATCGACGCCGTGGTGGACCCCGCCGGAGCCGGCGCGCTGCCGCGTGACTTCACGCGCCTCGCCATCGTCAATCGCGGCGAGGCGGCGATGCGCGCGATCCACGCGGTCCGCGAGCTCAACGAGGAGCGGGAGACGCCGATCCGCATCATCGCGCTCTACACGGAACCGGAGCGGCACGCGCTGTTCGTGCGCCGGGCCGACGAGCGGTACTGCCTCGGGCCCGCCACGACGACGGACGCCGAGGGGCGGCGCAGCAGCGCCTACCTGGACTACGCCGCGCTGGAGCGCGCGCTCGTGGAGACGCGCGCGGACGCCGCCTGGGTCGGATGGGGCTTCGTCGCCGAGCACCCGGCGTTCGCGGCGCTGTGCGACCGGCTCGGGATCGTCTTCGCCGGGCCGTCCGCCGAGGTCATGCGCGCGCTCGGCGACAAGATCGAGGGCAAGCGCCTCGCCGAGCAGGCCGGGGTGCCGGTCGCGGCGTGGAGCGGCGGCCCCGTGGACACGCTGGAGGCCGCGATCGGCCATGCGGAGCGCCTCGGCTTCCCGCTGATGATCAAGGCGGCGGCGGGCGGCGGCGGGCGCGGCATGCGGCGCGTGGACGCCGCGGACGAGCTGCCCAACTGCTTCGAGCGCGCCCGCGCGGAGGCCGAGGCGGCGTTCGGCGACCCGAGCGTGCTGATGGAGCGGCTCGTCGGCGCCGCCCGCCACGTCGAGGTGCAGCTGATGGCCGACGGCGAGGGCGGCGTCTGGGCGCTCGGCGTCCGCGACTGCAGCTACCAGCGCCGCCATCAGAAGGTCGTCGAGGAGTCGGCCAGCCCGGCGCTCACGCCCCACCAGGAGCGGGAGCTCTCCGCCGCCGCGATCCGCCTCGCCCAGCTCACCGGCTACCGCGGCGCGGGCACGGTGGAGTTCCTCTACGAGCCCGCCGAGCGGCGCTTCTCGTTCATGGAGGTCAACACGCGGCTGCAGGTGGAGCATGCCGTGACGGAGGCGGTGACGGGCGCCGACCTCGTCAAGCTGCAGCTCCACGTCGCCGCCGGCGGGCGGCTCGAGGGCGATCCGCCGCCTCCGCGCGGCCACGCGATCGAGGCCCGCCTCAACGCGGAGGACCCGGGCCGCGGCTTCGCGCCCGCGCCCGGCCGGATCACGCTCCTGCGCCTCCCCACGGGCCCGGGCGTGCGGGTCGACAGCGGCGTGTCGGAGGGAGACACCGTGCCGCCGGACTTCGACTCGATGATCGCGAAGATCATCGCCCACGGGCGCACCCGCGGCGAGGCCATCGCGCGGCTGCGCCGGGCGATCGCCGAGGCGCTCGTCGTCATCGAGGACGGCACGACGAACCAGGGCTTCCTGTTCGAGCTCCTCACCCGCCCCGAGCTGCGCGCCGGCGAGGTCGACACGGGCTGGCTCGACCGCCTGCAGACGCGCGGCGAGGTCGAGTCCGTGCGCCACGCCGACACGGCGCTGATCCAGGCGGCGATCGCGCTGAGCGACGCGGCCACCGCCACGGACCGCGCGCAGTTCTACGCGCTCGCGCGCCGCGGGCGTCCGCACGCCGAGGCGCGCGAGGCGCACACCGTCGACCTGCGCCACCGCGGCGCGAGCTACCGCTTCACCGTCTCCCAGATCGGTCCCGCGCGCTACGCCGTCGGCGTCGACGGCACCCGCCTCGAGGCCGAGGTCGAGCGGATCGGCGCGCACGAGTCGCGCGTCGCCTACGGCGGGCGCGCGTACCGCACGGTCACCGCGCTGCAGGACGCCGACCTGCTGATCGAGGTCAACGGCGTGCCGCACCGGATCTCGCGCGACGACGGCGGGCTCGTGCGCAGCCCCGCGCCCGCGGTCGTGGTGGCGATCCCCGTCGCGGCCGGCGACGAGGTGCAAGCCGGGGACGTCGTCGCGGTCACGGAGAGCATGAAGATGGAGGCCTCGCTCACCGCGCCGGTGCACGGGCGCGTGCGCGAGGTGCTCGTCTCCACGAACGTCCACGTCCCGGCGGGCCGCCCGCTGCTCCAGATCGACCCGCTCGACGACGAGCCGGCCGGCGCGGGCGCCGACCGCGTGACGTTCGCGGCCGGCGAGGCGCCGGCGGGCGGTCCGAGCCGGCTCCAGCGGCTCGCCTGGCTCGTCCTCGGCTACGACGTGCCCGCCGCGGACGCCACGGCGCTTGTCGAGGGGCTGCTGGCCGACCCGGTGGACGCCGACGGCGAGCGCGCCCTGCTGGAGGTCTACGCGGACCTCCGCGCGCTCAGCCGGCCGCACGCCGAGGACGCGGGCGACGCGCTCCTGCAGGGCAGCCCGCAGGAGCGGCTGCATGCCTTCCTGCGCACGCTCGACGCGAAGCAGGAGGGGCTGCCGGAGCGCTTCGTGGCGACGCTCGAGCGCGCGCTCGGCCGCTACGGCGTCGCCGGCCTGGAGCGCACCGCGGCGCTCGAGGAGGCCGCGTATCGCATCTTCGTCTCCCAGCAGCGGGCCGACGCCGCCCGCACCATCGTGCGCGCGGTGCTCACGCGCCACCTGGAGCGGACCGAGGAGCTCTCGCGCTGGGCGGACGAGCGCTACCGCGCGGTGCTCGACCGGCTCGAGGCGGCGCTCGCGCCGCGCGACCCGGGGCTCGCCGAGCTCGCGCGCGAGGTGCGCTGGACGTACTTCGACCGGGCGCTGATCGAGGCGCGGCGCGACGAGGTGTACGCGGAGATGCGCGAGCACCTCGCCGCCGTCGAGCGCGGAACCGGCGACCGCGAGTCGCACCTCGCCGCGCTCGTCGCCTGCTCGCGCCCGCTCGGGCCGCTGATGGGCCGCCTCAGCGAGGAGGCGGGGCCGGCGGTCCGCGGCGCGCTCGTGGAGGCGATGACCCGCCGCTTCTTCCGCATCCGCGCGCTCGAGGGCATCGAGCACACGACGCTCGGCGGCGTGCCGTTCGTCCGGAGCGCGTACGTCCACGCGGGCACGCGGTTCCACGTCACCGCGACGTGGGTGGAGCCGGACGCCCTTCCCGCGGCGCTGCGCGCGGTCGCCGACCTCGCCCGCACGGTGCCCGCGGGCGAGAAGGTCCTCGCCGACCTCTACGCGCACCGCGTCGACGACCTCGAGCGAATGCTCGGCGAGGCGCAGCTGCCCGAGGCGGTGGCGCGCGTGGTCTTCGTGCAGGTCGCCGCCGACGACGACGCGGCGGCGGTGGACATGCGCTCCTTCACGCGCGGCGCGGACGGCGAACTCGCCGAGGACCGCGACCTGCGCGGCCTGCACCCGATGATGTCCGACCGCCTCGAGCTGTGGCGGCTCGCGAACTTCACGCTCGAGCGCCTGCCGTCGGCGCAGGACGTCTTCCTCTTCCGCGCGCAGGCGCGTGCCAACCCGCGCGACGAGCGCCTGATCGCCCTCGCCGAGGTGCGCGACCTCACGCCCGTGCGCGACGACGCGGGGCGCCTCGTCGCCCTGCCCGAGCTCGAGCGGATGGTCGACCTGGCCTTCGGCGCGATGCGCGCCTACCAGCAGCGCCGGCCGGCGCGCGCCCGGCTGCAGTGGAACCGGCTGTTGCTCTACGCGTGGCCGACGATGGAGCTCGAGCCCGAAGAGGCGCGCGAGGTGATCCGCCGCTTCGCCCGCCTGACGCCCGGCCTCGGCCTGGAGCTCGCGCAGCTGCGCGGCCGCATGCGCGAGGGCCCGGACGGCGCCGAGCGCAACCGCGTCCTGCGCTTCTTGAACCCGGCGGGCCGCGGGATGGTGGTCGAGGTCGACGATCCGCCGACGCAGCCGCTGCAGCCGCTCGACGAGGGCGCCCAGCGCATCGTGTCGGCGCGCCGCCGCGGGACGGTCCACCCCGCCGAGCTCGTCAAGCTGCTCGCGCCGGAGCGCGCGGACGCGCGCGCCGCGATCCCGGCGGGCGAGTTCGCCGAGCACGACCTGGACGGCGCGGGAAACCTGGTGCCCGTCGACCGCCCCGCGGCGCTCAACACGGCGAGCATCGTCGTCGGGCTCGTGCGCAACCGCACCGAGCGCTACCCGGAGGGCATGCTGCGCGTCGCGATGCTCGGCGACCCGACGCGCTCGCTCGGGTCGCTCGCCGAGCCCGAGTGCCGGCGCGTGATCGCCGCACTGGACCTGGCAGAGGACCTCGGCGTGCCCGTCGACTGGTTCGCGCTGTCCGCCGGGGCGAAGATCGCCATGGACTCGGGCACGGAGAACATGGACTGGGTGGCCGCGGCACTGCGGCGGATCGTCACCTTCACGCAGGCGGGCGGCGAGATCAACGTCGTCGTCACCGGGATCAACGTCGGGGCGCAGCCGTACTGGAACGCCGAGGCGACGATGCTGATGCACACCAGGGGCATCCTCGTGATGACGCCGGAGAGCGCGATGGTCCTCACCGGCAAGCAGGCGCTCGACTACTCGGGCGGCGTCTCGGCCGAGGACAACTTCGGCATCGGCGGCTACGAGCGGATCATGGGCCCGAACGGGCAGGCCCAGTACTGGGCGCCCGACCTCGCCGGCGCATGCGGCATCCTCCTCGCCCACCACGAGCGGACCTACGTCGCGCCGGGCGAGCGCTTCCCGCGCCGCGCGCCCACGGCGGACCCGGTCGACCGCGACGTCGGGCCCTCGCCGCATCTGGCGCCGGGCACCGACCTCGCCACGATCGGCGAGATCTTCTCCGAGGCCGCGAACCCCGGCCGCAAGAAGCCCTTCGACATCCGCTCGGTCATGCGCGCGGTCGCCGACGCCGACAGCGTCCCGCTCGAGCGGTGGGCGGCGATGGCGGAGGCCGAGGTCGCGGTCGTGTGGGACACGATGCTCGGCGGCTGGCCCGTCGCGATGATCGGGATCGAGTCCCGGCCGCTGCCGCGCTTCGGCCCCGTGTCCGCCGACGGCCCCGACCAGTGGACCTCGGGCACGCTCTTCCCGCTCGCCTCGAAGAAGGTCGCGCGGGCGATCAACGCGGCGTCCGGGCGGCGGCCGCTCGTCGTGCTGGCGAACCTGGCCGGCTTCGACGGCTCGCCGGAGTCCATGCGCCGGCTCCAGCTCGAGTACGGCGCGGAGATCGGCCGCGCGGTGGTCAACTTCGACGGCCCGATCGTCTTCTGCGTCGTGTCCCGCTTCCACGGCGGCGCCTTCGTCGTCTTCTCGCGCGCGCTGAACGAGCGGCTCGAGACGATCGCGCTCGAGGGCGCGCACGCGTCGGTGATCGGCGGCGCGCCCGCGGCGGCCGTCGTGTTCGCGCGCGAGGTCGACGTACGCACGCGCGAGGACCGGCGGATCGCCGAGCTGGACGCGCGGATCGAGGCCGCCGACGGCGCCGAGCGCCAGCGGCTGCGCGCGGAGCGCGACGCGCTGTGGGCGCAGGTGCGGTCGGAGAAGCTCGGGCAGCTCGCGGCGGAGTTCGACGCGATCCACTCCGTGCAGCGCGCGGTCGAGGTCGGGTCCGTCGACCGCGTCGTGCGCGCGACCGCGCTGCGCCCCGCGCTCGTGGACGCCGTCGAGCGCGGCATGCGCGCCGCGCTCGACGGCGTCGCCGCGGAGGATGCCCGCGCGGCGCTGGCGGAGTGAGGGCTGCTACCGGCCGCGCATGCGGCTGCGCACGAGCACCTCGCGGCTCGCGTTCGAGACGTACTGGCCCTCGCTGGTGACGAGCACGCGGTAGATGCCGCGCGCGCGGACGCGGACGCGGCGGACGTAGCGCGAGTACCCCGGCCGCGCGTGCCGCGCGAAGGTCCGGCGCATGGTGCGCCACTGGCCGTCGGGCAGCCGGCGCTGGATCTCCACGAGCACGCCGTCGCGGGCGGGGAAGATCCGGCCGGCGAACCGGGCCGAGACCCCCCGCCGCAGCTTCTTGCGCCTGACCCGCGTGGTGACGCGCACGGCGGCGCCGACCGTGAGGATCGCGCTCTGCACCTCGGGGCTCGCGGAGACCTGGACCTGGAACTGCGTGGTCACGGGGAGGCTGAGGATGGGGAACGCGAAGTTGCCCTGCGCGTCGGTCAGCACCTCGTTGCCGACCGTCTGGAAGCCGGTGGTGTACGGGAACGCGTTGGCCACCAGGCGGATCCGCCGGCCGGCGTTCTGCGAGCCCGCGAGCACGCCCGACAGCGTCGTCGCCCGGCCCGCGATGACCGGGTTCGGGTTCGCGCCGAGCGTCAGGCCGAGCGGCACGGCCGCCGTGCGGAACGTGCGATCGCGGCCGACGTCGCGGCCGTCGCGGTTGGTGGCGACGACGCGGTAGTGGTAGACGGTGAACGGCACGAGCCCGGCGATGTCGGCCCGCACCTGCACCGCGCGCCGCGGGTCGCCCGTCGGCGCGGGCGTGGTGCTCGCCCCGTACGCCGTCGTCGGGCCGTACTCGAACACGTACGACGTCTGGCGCCCGTTGCCGTCGACCCGGGCGGTCAGCGTCGCGTTCTGCTGGCCGACGTTGTCGACGCCGCCCGTGACCGCCGCCGGCCGGGCCGCCGCGGCGCTCGCCGGCGCCGTCAGCGCGATCCCCGCTGCACACGCGAGCGCGATGGCTCCGCTGCCCCGAAGCATGTCGCCTCCCTCCATTGGAAACGCGGGCACCCTATACCCCGGTCAGGCGGCGGCGCGCACCGGCGCCGGCGCGCGGTGCGCCGCGAGCAGCGCCAGAGCGGGCACGAGACCCGCGAGCGCGACGGCGACGACGACGCCGGCACGGCCACGCACTTAGATCGCCGCGGCGGTCCCGCGATCGGTCTCCGGCGCCGTCGCGATGCCGATCGGGGCCGCGGTGACGCCGCAGAACACGCCGGCCGTGACGGGCGCGAGCGCCGGCGGCAGCACCGCGAGGGTGTCCGCGAGCGACAGGGCGACGCCCGCCGCCACGCACCCGAGCATGGCCGCGGCCACCGCACGCCGGCCGGAGCGGTCGGCGAGGCGGCCCGCGAGCGGCGGGCCGACGCGGTGTGGCCGGAGCTCCAGGCCGGCACGCCGAGCGCGTCGCCGAGGCGCGGCAGGATCGCCCGCGTGGCGGAGATGACGGCGAACATCCGGGACGCGCGGAGGAGAGGCCCGCAAAGGGCGGCGGTGGAGCGCTCGTCGCGACGCCGCGTCCGTTCCATGCCGGCACCGCCGCCGCGCCCCCTACGGTGCAGGCGACCATGCCCGTCCGCCGTTCGCTCCTCCTCGCCGCGCTCGCGCTCGC
>DATMVH010000034.1:0-4255 GCA_035563395.1 Solirubrobacteraceae bacterium | reverse complement strand
CGCGCTGTCGGACTCACCCGCGGGCGCGTTCGCCCTCGGCGCGATCGGCGGCCTCTACGGCGACGCGATGGAGCGCGACTTCGCCGCCCTGGCGCCCGCGATGGCCGTGCGCGCCGCCGGGCGCACGGTGATGCCGTCGCGGGACGCGCTCGCGGCGGCGTTCCCGGCGGCCGGAGCCAAGGTCGCGGTGTTCGTGCACGGGCTGTGCGAGACGGAGGCCGCGTGGCGGCTGTTCGCTCCGCGGGACGGACCGGCCACCTACGGCGACCGGCTTCGGAGCGACCTCGGCCACACCCCCGTCTTCCTCCGCTACACCTCCGGCCTCGCGGTGGACGAGAGCGCGCGCCGGCTCGACGCCCTGCTCGAGGGCCTCGTGGCGGCGTGGCCGGTGCCGGTGGAGGAGGTGCTGCTGATGGGCCACTCCCTCGGCGGGCTCGTCTCCGTCCGCGCGGCCGCCCGCGCCGAGCGCCGCGGTGCGGACTGGGTACGCGCGCTGCGCCACGTCGTGTGCCTCGCGAGCCCGCATCACGGCGCGCCGCTCGCCAAGGGCGTGCACGCCGCCGCCGCGGCGCTGGCCCGCGTCCCCGAGACGCGCGCCTTCGCCCGCATCCTCGAGCTCCGCAGCGACGCGGTGCGCGACCTGCGGCTCGGGTCGGTCGAGGAGGTCCCGTTCGTGTCCGGCGTGAGCTACTACGCGCTGTCCGCGACGGTGACGCCCGATTTCGGGCACCCGCTCGGGCGCGCGGCCGGCGACCTGCTCGTGCGCCGCGCGAGCGCGTCCGGCGCCGGCCGCCGCATCCCGTTCGAGCTCGACAACCGCCACGACGCCGGCGGCCTGACGCACTTCCACGTGCTCAACGACCCCGGCGTGTACGCGCGCATCCGCGCGTGGCTCGAGCCCGCCTGATCCGGCCTCACGAGGCGCTGGACGTCTCGAGCTCGCGGTCGAGCGCGTCGAGCTCGCGCTCGAACGCGCTGCGCATCCGCCGCTTCTCGTCATCGTCCAGCCAGGCGCCGTCGATCCCGTTCATGACGAACGTCCGCACCCGGTCCGGCCCCCAGTCGGCCGCGGAGACCATGCCGACGTACTCCGTCCCGATGTCCGTGTGGAACATGGGCGGATCGTCGGAGTTGAGCATGATCCGCAGGCCCTCGTCGGCCATCTTCCGGATCGGGTGGGTCGTCAGGTCGCCGGCGTCGAAGTAGCAGACGGCGGTCGCCGTCGGGCACACGGTGAAGACGATCCCCTCGTCGCGCGTCCGCTTCACCACCTCCGGATCGCCCAGCACGTGGTAGCCGTGGTCGATCCGCTCGCAGCCGAGCAGGTCGAGGCACGTGGTGATGTTCTGCGCCGGGGCGTCCTCGCACGCGTGCGCCGTCAGCCGGAGGCCGCCGTCCCTCGCGAGCCGGTAGGCCTCGACGAACTTCTCGGGCGGATCGGGCGCCTCGGCGCCGTCCATCCCCAGCCCGATGAGCTCGTCGCGGCGATGCTCGAGCACCTCGCGCACCATGTCGGCGGCCATCTCCGGCGGATCCTGCCGGTAGACGTCCGCGATCAGCCGGCAGCCGACCCCGAGCTCCTCCTCGGCGCGGTGGATGCCGTCCACCAGCCCGTCGACGACCGTCGTGTAGGGGATCCCGCGCCGGGTGTGGAGCGTCGGGTTGAAGAACATCTCGCGGTACTTGAGGTTGCCGAGCTTGACGCCGTCCTCGAGCGACTCGTAGGCCGCCCGGGCGAAGTCCTCCCGATCGCGGAGCGTCGACGACACCATCGCGAAGATCGTGAGGAACTCGTAGATCGACTCGTAGTCGTAGAGCTTGTCGACCTCGTCCGTCGGCAGCTCGACGCCGTGCTTGCGCGCGAGGTCGGCGAAGGTCGAGGCCCGCACCGTGCCCTCGAAGTGGCAGTGCAGCTCGACCTTGGGCACGCGCCGAAGGTACTCGGAGAAATCCACGCTCAGCCCCCTCACCCGTAACGCCCGGCCGTGCCGAGTGGAACGGCCTCGAGGCGAACCCTAGCGCCCTCGCCGCCCGTGCTCAGGACGGCGCGGCCCGGGCCGCCCGAGCCCGCTCGACGAACTCCGGCCACCATTCCGCCTGCCGTGAGCGGACCAGGTACGAGGGCAGCAGATCCTCGTAGCGCTTCCAGAGGTCCGCGGCCATCGCCTCGCGCCCGGCCGTGCCGCCGACCTTCTCGCGCAGCCACCGGCGGCCGATCCGGGCATGGAGCACCTCGTCGGCCCAGTCGTGGTCCTGCAGGGCGACGAAGAACGGATCGCCGTCGAGCCCGGCGATGGACCACTCCCACCGCTTCCCGGTCTCGCGCGGCATCAGCCCCTGCTCTATCGCCCACAGCAGCACGTGGGCCTCGAAGGGGGTGAAGTGGTCGTTGAGCAGCGCGGAGAAGGCGGCGTCGACCGGATAGGCGTGGAAGGGGATCCCCAGGCGGTCGAGCGCGACCTCGCCCATCATGGCGTGCCGCGTCTCGTCCCACAGCTGGCGAGCCAGGTCGCGGTGGTAGTCCCACGGGCCGCCCCGCGCGCCGAAGAGGATGGGCGCCATGCATTCGGGGACGTCCATCTCGCGCAGGCGCTTGTAGGCGAGTGCGAACGTGCGCTCGTCCGCGGCCAGCGACTCGTCCTGGTAGTAGGCGTCGATGTCCGCCGAGGCATTGAACGGGTCGGCGAACCGCTCGTCGCGGCGCACGGTCGCGTCCATCGCGTACTCCGAGCCGTCCCAGCGCGGCGCGCCCGGAGCCGCCTGCTCGGGCTCGTCGCCGCCGACGCCGCCGGCGGCCGCCAGGAAACCGGCGACGTGCGAGCCGAACGCCGTCGCGCGCGCTTCGCCGGCGTCGGTGCGGGTGAGCGCCGCAACGGCCTCGCGGCCCCACGCCAGCATCTCGTGCTGCTCGCGCAGGATGCCGCGCAGCAGCCGGTGGGTCGGGTGGTCGAACAGCGGGTTGAGCGCCTGCACGTGCGCCTCCATCGCGGCGACCAGCGCGGGCCGCAGGACGCCGTACACCGCGGCGAGCAGCTCCACGGTGTCGCGCGCGCGGATCGCTTCCTCGACGACCGCGCGGAGCCGCTCGTCCGGGACCGCGTCGAGACGGAGCGGCGGCTCCCGCATCTCCGCGACGCGCTCGCGGATCGCCGCGCAGTGGTCGGCGTCGAGGTAGAGGTGGAGCCCGAGCCCGCACTTCACCTCCCACTCCGGCGTGCGGGGCAGGTGCGCGGCCGCGATGCGATGGAGCGCGCCCGCGAGGTGGTTGTAGCGCTTGAGCCGCGCCACGGTGACCTCGACGGCGAGGCCGGGCGACGCGGCGCGCTCGTACGAGCAGATGCCCCCGAGCGGCGGGACACCCGCGTCGGCTTCGGCGGCGTCGGTCATGGTGGCGCTCCTTGACGTCGGTCCGCGGCACACCCCTACGCCTGTGTGCCGCCGTATCCGGAGACGCGCGGCAAGGTGCCGTCGACCGCGCGCCGTCGCCCGACCCTACGCCGATCGAGCGGACGGCTGCTGATCGAAGACTGCGTCGACGAGGCGCTCCGCGTCGGCCGCCGCGCGCGCCAGCACGTGCGGGCGGCGCTCGAGCCGGCTCACCACCGGCGTCCCGGCGGGCGGCCGGAGGCCGAGGACGAACGGCGGCTCGGCGCCCGGCTGCTCCGAGCGGCGCCCGATGTCCTGCACGATGCGGTCGTAGCTCGCGACGCGATCCCGGTAGAGGCCGGCGAGCGCGGGGTTGAGCCGCCGCAGATGGCGCTCGATCACGCGATCGGCGAACGGCACGCCGGTCGTGCGCGGCACCCCGTGCGGGCGGGTCTGGAGCACGAGGACGTGCGTGGCGCCCGCCTCGATCGCCGTGCCGACGGGGATGGGCGCGGCGAGCCCGCCGTCGAGGTAGCGCCGCCCGCGGATGGTCACCGGGTCGCCGCCGACCCACGGCATCCGGCTCGTCGCCAGCAGCACCTGCCACAGCTCGTCGACGGTGCGCATGCCGGTGAAGACCACCGGCTCGGCCGTCTCGACGTCGACCGCGAGGCAGACGAGCGGGATCGGGCTCGCCACCGTGCGGTCGTGGCGCTCGGGATCCAGCTCCCCGCGCGCGTGGCGCAGCGCGAAGGCGACGTCGAGCGCGGGCCGGCCGCGCAGCAGCCGCGCGGGGTTGATGAACTCGCGCGTGGCGAAGTCGGTGGCGTAGGCGGTCGCGCAGGCGCGCGCGACGCCACCGAGCAGCGCCGCGCCGTTCAGCGCGCCC
>DATMVH010000033.1:0-3694 GCA_035563395.1 Solirubrobacteraceae bacterium | reverse complement strand
GTTGTGCGCGTCGACGATCGCCGCGACGATCGCGAGGCCGAGCCCGGCGCCGGCGCGCCCGCGCTCGCGCCCGCCCTCGGCGCGCCAGAAGCGCTCGAACAGGGTCTCCGGGGCGTCGGTCGGCAGGCCCGGGCCGTGGTCGCGGACCTCGACGCGGACGCCGCCGCGCGAGCCGTCGACCGTGACCTCCACGGGCGTCCCCGCCGGCGTGTGCACGAGCGCGTTGCGCAAGAGGTTCGCGAGCACCTGGCGGAGCTGGTGCGGGTCTCCGGTGGTGAGCGCGGGAGGAACGGTCTCCAGCCCGATCGGGCGGTCCGGCGCCGTCGCCCGCGCGTCGTCGACCGCGTCGCGCGCGATCTCGGCGAGGTCGACCTCGACGTGGGGGACGTCGGGGACCTGGTCGAGCCGCGCGAGCGTCAGCAGGTCCTCCACGAGCACGCCCATGCGCGTCGCCTCGTCCTCGATCCGGGCCATCGAGCGCTTGACGTCCTCGGGCTCGCTCGCCGCGCCCATGCGGAAGAGCTCCGCGTAGCCACGGATGGAGGCCAGCGGCGTGCGCAGCTCGTGCGAGGCGTCCGCGAGGAAGCGGCGCAGGCGGTCCTCGCTCGCCTGCCGCTCCGCGAAGGCCCGCTCGAGCCGGTCGAGCATCGCGTTGAGCGCGATGCCGAGCCGGCCGACCTCGGTGCGCGGGTCAGTCGGCGTGACGCGCCGGGACAGGTCGCCGCCGGCGATCGCGCCCGCCGTGTGGCCGATGCGGTCGAGCGGGAGCAGGCCGACGCGCACGACCGCCCACGCGACGGCGCCGAGGCCGAACAGCACGGCCGCCAGCACGAGCGCCTCGACGGCGAGGAGCCGCTGCAGCGTCTGGTCGACCTCCCGCAGCGACACCGCGGCCACGACCACGCCCTCGCCGAAGCGCTCGCGCTGCGCGATCACGCGATAGCTCGAGTCGCCGCCCTTGCCGGGAACGGTGACGAGCTGCCCGAGCGGCAGCGCGTCCGGCAGGTCGGGGCCTTCCTGGGAAGCCTGGTCGAGGCCGATGGTGATGCGCTCGACCGTGCCGTCGGACTCGCGCCACTCGCCGTAGATCCCCGCCGGCAGGCCGACCGCCGGGCCGCCGCCACCGCCGGGCGGCCCCGGGCCGCGGCGCACCTCGCCGCGCTGGTGGAAGGCGAGCTGGCGGGCGACGAACTCGGGCGCCTGGAGCGTCTGCTCGTCGAGCCGCTCCATCAGGAACGACCGCTGCTCCGCGTACGTGATGCCGCCGAGGAGGAGCATGCCGACCGCCGTGAGGGCGAGGACGGCGACCAGCAGGCGGGCGCGGAGGGAGGCGATCACGTGCGGGGCGAGCGCAGCGCGTAGCCCACGCCGCGAACCGTGTGGATGAGCGGCGGACCGTGCACGTCCAGCTTCTTCCGCAGGTAGCTGACGTAGGTCTCCAGCACGCGCGCGTCGCCGCCGAAGTCGTAGTCCCAGACGTGCTCGAGCAGCTGCGCGCGCGTCAGGACCCTCCGCGGGTTGAGCATGAGGTACCGCAGCAGGCGGTACTCCGTCGCGGTCAGGTCGACGAGCGAGCCGCCGCGCGTGACCTCGTGCGCGTCGTCGTCGAGCTCGAGGTCCTCGAAGACGAGGCGGCTCGAGTCGGGCTGGGCGAGGCCCGAGCGGCGCAGGATGGAGCGGATCCGGGCCACGAGCTCCTCGAGCGAGAACGGCTTGGTGACGTAGTCGTCGCCGCCGAGCGTGAGCCCGCGGATCTTGTCCTCGGTGGCGTCGCGCGCGGTCAGGTAGATGATCGGGACGCGCGCGTGCTGGGCGCCCAGCCGCTGTGCGACGTCGAAGCCCTCCATGTCGGGGAGCATCACGTCGAGCACGATCAGGTCGGGCTTGAAGGCGTCGACCGCCGCGATCGCGCCGGCGCCGGTGCCGGCCGCCTCCACGGCGAACCCCTGGAAGCGCAGCGCCATCGTGATCACGTCGACGATGTTCGGCTCGTCGTCGACCACGAGCACGCGACGGGGGGAGGCGGCGGAGTTCATCGCGGACCAGTATCGGCACGGAGGCTTGGAGCTTCCTGGGAGCCGTCTGTGTAGGCCGCGGCCTGCAACGTGAACAGCTCGGCGTAGCGGCCGCCCTCCGACATCAGCGTCTCGTGGCTGCCCGACTCGACGATCCGCCCGCCGTCGAGGACGTGGATGCGGTCGGCGGAGCGCACGCTTGAGAAGCGGTGCGAGATCAGCAGCACGGTGCGGCCGGCGAGCAGGGTGCGGATCGCCTCGAACAGCCGGCTCTCGGCGCGCGCGTCGAGCGCCGCGGTCGGCTCGTCGAGGATCACGAACGGCGCGTCGCGGAAGAACACGCGCGCGAGCGCGATGCGCTGCCATTGCCCGAGCGACACGTCGGTGCCGCCCTCGAAGACGGGCCCGAGCCGGGTGTCGTAGCCGTCGCGCAGCGCCGCGAGGTCGGCGTCGGCGCCGGACTCGCGCGCCGCCGCGCGGATGGACGCCTCGTCGCCGGCGCGCTCGTGGCGGCCGAGCGCGATGTTGTCGCGCGCCGGCAGCGAGTAGCGCAGGAAGTCCTGGAAGATCACGGCGCCGTCGCGCCGCAGCCGGTCGCGGTCGAGCTCGGCGGTGGCGGCGCCGTTCCACACCACGCGTCCCGAGGACGGCACGTAGAGCGCGGCGAGGAGCTTCGCCAGCGTCGTCTTGCCCGAGCCGTTGTCGCCCACGAGCGCGACCACCTCGCCCGGGGCGATCCCGAGCGAGACGTCCTGCAGGGCCGGGCGGCCGGCGCCCGGATAGCTGAAGGTCAGGTGCTCGGCGACGACGTGGACGGCTTCGGCGGGCGCGGGCGCCGGCGCGGTGCGCGCGGGCGGCGACTCCAGCGAGACGAGGTCGCGGAGGAACAGCGCCGACTCGTAGAGCTGGCCGGCGCCGTAACCGGCCATGACGAGCCGCTGGCCGAGCATCACGATGGCGCCGCCCGCCGCCGCCGCGGCAGCCAGCTCGAGCCGGTCGCCGAGCGCGAGCGCCACGAGCAGCGCCAGCGTGCCGCCGACGATCAGCGCGCTCGCGAGGTTCGCGGCGACGGCGAAGCGGACCTGCCGGCCGGCGACGCGCCGCAGCTCCGCCACTCGCTCGGCGTACAACCGGTCGTGGCGCGCGCGCAGGTAGCCGGCGAGCTGGAACGCACGCGCCTCCTTCGCGGGATCGCGCCCCGTGAGCAGCGAGGCGAGGTAGCTCCGCTCGCGGTCGCGCGGCGTCATGCCGCAGGCGAAGCGGTAGAAGGCCTCGCCGCGGCGGGAGGTGACGAGCCACGCGGGCACGAGCACGAGCAGCGCCAGCGGCGCGAGCAGCGGCTCGATCGAGAGCAGGGCGCCGAGCGCCCCCACGACGCCCGCGGCCGCCGTGGCGAGCTGCGCGAGCCCGAAGACGACCATCGGCGTGCGGAAGACGCCGGCCTGCGCGCGGGCGATCCGGTCGTGGAACGCCGGCTCGTCGAACGCGGCGAGCTCCGCGGCGCAGGCCACGTCGAGCACCCGCGCCTGCGCGTGGCGGGCCGTGAGCTCCGAGAGCAGCTCCTCCTGCTCGCGCCGGACCGCCGCGGCGATCCCGAGCACCGCCGTGACGGCGGCGAGCGCGCCGATGCTGCCGGCGAAGGTGCCGGCCCCGGTGCCGGCCTCGTCCGCCGCCAGCAC
>DATMVH010000032.1:0-3154 GCA_035563395.1 Solirubrobacteraceae bacterium | reverse complement strand
GCGCGGCGCGGAACAGCAGCGCCTCCGTCGGTGGCGGCAGGCGCATGTCGGCCGGGGCGTGCACGCGGACGTCGAGCGCCGGGCCGGCGGTGCGCGACCGCAGGTCCGACAGCGCCGCGGTCAGGCCCTCGCGCTCGAGGCTCGGCGGGTAGATGTCGACCAGCAGGCTCCGCAGCGCCCGCATGTTGTTGCGCGTCTCGAGCGCCGACGAGCGGAGCGCGTCGGCGACCGGCCGGGGCGTGCCCTGGTCGACGTGCTCCGCCGCGGCCGCCAGCTGGTAGGAGATGCCGGCCAGGCTCTGGACGACGCCGTCGTGCAGGTCGCCGGCGATCCGCCGCCGCTCCTGGTGCTGGGCGTCGATCGCGCGCTCGAGCAGCGCGATTCGATCGCGCTCGGCCCGCTTCAGGCGCCGCGCCATCGCGGCCGCGATCGGGATCTGGAGCAGCGCCAGGAGGCCCAGGGCGCCGAGCAGGACGGGGAGGAGGCTCTGCCAGCGGTCGCGCGCGCTCGAGGTCACCGCGCCGTAGCGCTGGTAGGTCTCGAAGATCAGCCGCTCGCCGCTCGGTGCCCGTAGCGGCGCGTAGACCTCCATGAGCGGGCCGAGCTCCCGGTCGAGGCGGTGCTCGGGCCCGCGGAGCTCGGTCACGCGGGCGGTCACCTTGCCGGTCTCCAGCGACGAGCGCTCGAGGCGCGACATCCCGAAGCGGCGGCCGATCAGCCGCTGGTCGTCCGAGTACACGATGCGCCCGTCGAGGTCCCACAGCTTCACGCGGACGACCGGAGGCCGCAGGACGCGCTCGTCCACCAGCCGGTCCATCGCCCGCAACGCGCTCGGGTCCTGGCGCAGGAGTTGCGGGGTGACCGCGGGAGCCACGATCCCCTCGCCCGCCAGCTGCGTGAGCAGCTGGGAGTCGCGGACGGCCTCGTTCATGCCGACGTGGCGGAGCACCTCGCCGGCGCCCACGCCGACCAGACACACGACGAGCAGCCCGGTGAGCGCGAAGCGCGCGACCGCGCCGGACACGCTCTCGGGCGCGAGTGCGTCGAGCAGGCGCTGACCGGTTCGCTCCCGAATCCAGGCGGGCACGTCCCGACCCTGCCCGAACGGTCACCACGCGGCAAGTCGACCGTGTGTCCAGGGTCGCGTCCCGGCGTCCTAGGACGGATTGCCCATGGACGGCGGGACGCGATCGTTCTCAGACGGCGGGGGAGGGGCGCAGGACGCCTGGCGCCCGCGCCCCCCGCCGCCGGCGGAGCATGGCCGCCGGCAGGAGCGCCGCCGCCGCGGCGGCGGCCGCGATGGCGAACGCGATGGTGTAGCCGCTCTCGGCCGGCAGCGCCGAACCCGCGGCGCCGTGCGCGGCGACCACGGCCACCGCGACCTGCGCGCCGACGGCGCCGCCGACGGTCCGCATGATCGAATTCATGCCGCTCGCGAAGCCCGACTCATCCGGCCTGGAGTGCGCGATCACCAGTGCGCCGACGGCGGCCAGGCCGAAGGCCGCCCCGGTGCCGACCACGAGCAGCGACAGGCGCACGGCCATGCCGTCGTCGTGGGCGAGCGCGAGCATCCCGAGGGCGGCGCCCATGAGCGCCACGCCGATGCCGAGCGGGAGTCCCGCGCCGCGACGGCTGCCGAGCGCCCCGGCGAGCGGGCCGGCGACGACCATCGCCGCGGAGAACGGCAGGAAGTACAGGCCGGCCTCGACCGGCGAGGCGGCGAACCCGTAGCCGGCGGCGGCGGGCGCCTCGACGAAGCTCGGCAGCAGCACGAAGAGCCCGGTGAGCGCGAAGCCGAGGAGCGCCGTCGCGGCGTTCGTCGCCGCCATCGCCGGCCGCGCCAGCGTGCGCAGGTCGACCATCGGCTCGGCCGCGCGTCGCTCGACGCGTGTCCACGCGGCCAGGAGCGCGACGGCGGCCGCGAACAGCGCCACGATCGCGGGCGACGTCCAACCCCACGCGGTGCCCTCGCTGATCGCCACGAGGAGCGCCACGAGCGCCAGCGACAGCGTCGTCGCGCCGACGTAGTCCGGCCGGCTCGGCGTCGTCACCGGCGACTCGGGCACGTAGCGCGCGATCAGCGCGGTGGCCGCGAGCACGGGCACGGCGCCGATCACGAACAGCCAGCGCCAGTCGAGATGCTCGAGGATCGCGCCGCTGGCCACGAGGCCGATCCCGCCGCCGATGCCGAACACGGAGCTGACGACGCCGACCGCCACGCCGATCTTCTCGGGCGGGAACTCGTCGCGGATGATCCCGAACGACAGCGGGAAGATCGCGGCGCCCGTGCCCTGCACGACGCGACAGGCGATGAGCCACGGCAGGCTCGGCGCGAGCGCGGCGCCGAGCGATCCCAGGCCGAACACCGCCAGCGAGGCGACCAGGAGCTTCTTCTTGCCGTGGACGTCGCCGAGCTTCCCGATGATCGGCGTGAGCACGGAGGAGCTCAGCAGGAAGCCGGTGACGATCCACGTCGTCCACTCCGCGGAGGCGCCGAGCTCGCGGCGCAGCGACGGCAGCGCCGGGACCACCAGCGTCTGCATCAGCGCCAGCGCGACGCCGGCGGTGGTCAGCAGCGCCAGGATCGCGGCGTGCGGCGGCCGCCGGCTATGCGGCGACATCGTCGAGCGCCACGCGGGGCGCCACCTCGAGGCGCCCGCTCATCAGCCCGTCCCGGTAGCGCAGCGGCGTCCCGAGCGACGTGGCGAGGCGCGCCATGACGCGGTTGTCCGGGTGGATGTCGAAGTTCAGGGCACGCACGCCGCGCTCGACGGCGGCGTCGAGCAGCGCATGCAGGAGCGCGCGGCCGAGGCCGCGGCCCTGGCGCTCGTCGATGACGGTGATCGCCACGTCGGCGACGTCCGGCTCGTCCGTGAAGCGCACGAAGCGCACCACGCCGACCGCTTCGCCGCCCTCGAGCGCGATGAGCGCGAGGTGGTGCTCGTGGTCGACGTCCATGAGCGAGTCGAGCATCCGTGGCGACAGGCTCGGCAGCGGCGTCAGGAAGCGCATGTAGCGCGACCGCGCGGAGAGCTTCGCGAACGCCTCGGCGACGAGCTCGCGGTCCTCGGGCACGAGCGCGCGGATCGTGATGTGCGCGCCGTCGCGCAGGGTCGCCGTGGTCGGCGACGGGAGGAGCTTCAGATGCTGACGT
>DATMVH010000031.1:0-2895 GCA_035563395.1 Solirubrobacteraceae bacterium | reverse complement strand
AGCGCCGCGGCGCGCGACGTGCGCGCCGGCCTCCTCGCCCGCCGCGCGTGGATCGCCGTCGGGCTGGCGTCGGCGTTCGTCGTGGCCGGCCACGCGGCCACGTTCCTGATCGCCGCCCGCACCGCCGGGGCGACCGCGCCGCTGTCGGAGATGCTGCCGCTGGCGCTGCTCGTGCTGGCGGCCGCGGCGCTGCCCAACGTGGCCGGCTGGGGCCCGCGCGAGGGCGTGACGGCCTGGGCGTTCGCCGCCGCCGGCCTGGGCGCGTCACTCGGGGTCGCCACGGCCGTCGCCTACGGCGTGATGGTCCTCGTCGCGAGCCTCCCGGGCGCCGCCGTCCTCGTGGCGGCATGGCTGCGCCGCAGCCCGCCGGCGCCATGGCCCGAGCCGCCGCTCACGGGCGAGCCCGCGGTGCTCGCACGCCGGGACGGAGCGCGGGATGCCTGAGCGCCCGTACACCCTGCTGAGCTGCAGCGTGTCGCTCGACGGCTACCTCGGCGACCACACGCCGCGGCTGCCGCTGTCCAACGAGGCCGACTTCGACCGGGTCGACGAGGTGCGCGCCTCCTGCGACGCGATCATGGTCGGCGCGGTGACCGTGCGCACGGACAACCCCCGCCTGCTCGTGCGCTCGCAGGCCCGCCGCGACGAGCGCACCGCCCGCGGCCTCGCGCCGTCGCCGATGAAGATCACCGTGACCAACCGGGGCGACCTCGACGCGCGCTCGAACTTCTTCACCACCGGGGAGACCGAGAAGCTCGTCTACACCTCGAGCCCGCGGGTCGCCGACGCGCGCGCGCGGCTCGGGCCCGTGGCGACGATCGTGGACGGTGGCCGGCGCGTGCGGATGCGCTGGCTCAGCGAGGACCTCGCCGACCGCGGCGTGAACCGGCTGATGGTCGAGGGCGGCGGGGTCGTGCACACCCAGTTCCTGGCCGGCGACCTCGTGGACGAGCTGCAGCTGGTCGTCGCGCCGTTCTTCATCGGCGACTCGAGCGCTCCGCGCTTCGTGTCCGACGAGCGCTTCCCGTGGAACGCGGGGCGGCGGGCGACGCTCGCCCAGGTGCGGCAGATCGGCGACGTGGTGCTGCTGCGCTACGCGCTCTCGTCCCGCTTCCGAGACGCCTGAGCGGCCGCGCCGGCCGGCGTCGACCCGAACGCGGTGAGGAAGCGGTCGCGGAACGCGAGCATCGGCCACACCGGCGCCTGCGGGCTCGGGCGCATCCCGTCCTGCCACCCCCAACCGGCGATCTGGCCGAGCACCTCGGGGTCGCGGGCGATGAGGGACACCGGGACGTCGTGGCTGGCTCCCTGGCCGGTGACGATCGTCGCGGGCTGATGATCGCCCACCACGACGAGCACGAGCCGGTCGTCGCCGTAGCGCCGCACGAAGGCGAGGATCGCGCGCAGCGTGTACTCGATCGAAGCGGCGTAGCCGGCACGGGCGCGGGCGGCGTCGCTGCCCCCGGGCGGCGGCTCCTGCACCGGGACGCGGTGGAAGACCGACCCGTCGCCGACGTCGTCCCAGGGGATGAGCCGCGGGATGCGCGTCCACGGCGCATGGCTCGAGACGAGGTCGACCTCGGCGAAGACGGGAGGCCGATGGCGCCTGGCGAGCTCGAGGCGGTGCAGGGCCAGGAGGGTGTACTGGTCGGGCATCGCGGGCAGGCCGAACGGCGGGCCGCGGTAGCCGACGTTGCGACGGTCGTAGATCTCGTCGTACCGGTAGAAGGCCGAGCCCTCGCGCCACGCCCGCTTGTTCTGCGGCATGGCGGCGACGGCCCGCCATCCGGCGCGCTTGAACAGCCGGCTGAGGGTGAGGCGGTCGCTGTCCATCAGCTGGTCGTAGCGCCGCCGCCGGTTGGTCCAGACGCCCGACTGCAAGGCGGCGTGCGCGAGCCAGCTGATGCCGCCGAAGGTCGGCGAGGTGAGGAAGGCGCTGCGCGAGGCGAAGCCGGCGGCCGCCAGCTCCGCGGAGCCGCGGTCGAGCACGGCGCCGATGCGCGGCGCGAAGGAGGAGCCCTGGACCGCGACCCGCCCGTAGCTCTCGACGAACACCACGAGGACGTCCTTGCCGCGCAGGCCGGTCAGCAGCCGGTCGGCGGGCGTGGCGCGGAAGCGGTCGCGGGCGATCTCGCGGGCGAGGATGTCGTGATCCCGCAGCGTCCGCTCCACCGCCCGCACCTCGCGGACGGCCAGGGCGCTGGCGCTCGTGGTCGTGACGGGTGCGCCGGCGAGGCGGAGCGCCACCCACGCGACCCCGAGCACGGCGGCGGCCCGGAGCGCCCAGCCGCGATGCCGCGCCGCGACCTGCGTCACCCGCAGCAGCGCCAGGACGGGGAGGACGAGCAGCGCGCAGCCCAGCACGGCGACGCCGGCGACGATGAGGTTGGCTTGCGACCCGCCGACCGCGTCGCGCAGCGTCTCGATCCCGATTCCCGCGTAGCCCCAGTCGTAGATGGGGTCGAACGGCCGGTCGAAGGCCGTGTAGAACCCGAAGTCGAGCACCTTGACGACCACGAGCGCGCCGAGCACGGCGCCCGCGAGCACGGCCAGCACGCGCCGCGTGGCCGGAGGCAGGAGCACCGCCAGGGCGACGAGGACGAGCAGCTCGAGGGGGAGTTGCGCGAACGTGCCGAGGCTGAGGCGGCGCGGATGGTTCGGCGCGACGAGCGCGACCCAGACGACGAGCAGGGCGAGACCCGTGAGCGCCGCCGCGAAGCCCGCGTGGAGCGGCCCGCGCTCCGGTTCACCCCCGTAACGCTCCGCCGCGTGGTCGATTGCGGCGTGCCGGCGGCGCCACAGCCACCACGCGCACTGGCCGATCGACGCCGCGAGCAGGCCGAGCGCCGCGGCCAGCAGGGCCTGCGCGAGCGCCCGGGGCAGGATCCCGGCGGC
>DATMVH010000030.1:0-2949 GCA_035563395.1 Solirubrobacteraceae bacterium | reverse complement strand
CAACCTGCTGAAGCTCCACAGCCACCGGATCGCGGCCGCCGCGGCCTGAGAGGGCCCGCGGCGGAATCCGGTCGAGCTCACTACGACCGGGCCGCCATCCCGGCACCGCCGCCGCGGACCCTCTCCGCGACAGCCACCGCGCGAAGCGATAGCGAAGGGACCGGCTCGCTCGGCCGCTCCTTGTCGCGCACGAATCAGGAGTCGCGATGGGCTCTGGCTGCCGACTTGCGACTCCGAAAGAGGTGGCATAAGCCGCGCCTATCGGACCGCTCGCAGGGATATTGGACGTCAGGGCGTGGGCGAGGTGAACTGCGCTCATGACGCATACCACCACCCAGAACGCAGTGCGCCCGCCGTTTCTGGTCATGCAAGATTTGGTGACGCTGCACGTTCCGTACGAGCAGACGGACGGCGCCTTGTTCGTGATGGAGGTCGCGGTCGCTCCGGGCGGCGGTCCGCCGCCGCTCCACACGCACCCCGCTAGCGAGTTCTTCTACACGCTCGAGGGCGAGCTGACGTACTTCCGTGACGATGGCGTGGACGGGCTAACGGAGATCACGGGCGGCCCGGGGACGATGGCGTACATCGCCGGGGGCGTGGCGCACACGTATCGCAACTTCTCCGAGCGGCCGGCGCGCTACCTCGCGGTGCTCAGTCCGCCACAGCAAATGCAGGACTTCCTCGTGGAAGCGGGCGTCGGCCGCGGCGAGCCCGCGCGCAGCCCCGACGAAGTGCTGGGCATCGGTGAGCGCTTCGGCCTCGTGATCCTCGATCACGTGCCCGAGCCGCAGCGGTAGGGTCGGCTCCATGGCCATCGAACTGCGCCTGCTCCGGTACTTCGCGGTGGTGGCCGAGGAGTTGCATGTCGGAAACGCGGCGGCCCGCCTGTTCATCAGCCAGCCGGCGCTCAGCCAGCAGATCAGAGCGCTCGAGGAACAGGTGGGCCTGCCGCTCTTGATCCGGCACCCGCGCGGTGTGGAGCTGACGGAGGCGGGCACGGTGCTCCTGGAGGAGGCGCGCACGGTCCTCGCTGGCTCGGAGCGCCTCGAGGCCACGGTGGAGGAGTTGCGGCGCGGGCGCACGGCCGGCCTGCGGATCGGGGTGCCGCCCGGCTTGGCTCCCACGGTGCTCCCGGCGCTTCTGGCGCCGCTGCGCAAGCGCGAACCTGACGCACCGATCGAGGTGCGCGAGCTCACAACGCCCGAGCAGGTCGCCGCGATCACCGACGGGATGCTCGATCTCGGGCTCGTCCGCGAGCCGGTCGACGGCAAGGCCCTCTCGCGTCGCACGCTGCTGATCGAGCCGCTCGGCGCCAGCCTGCCGGTGCAGCACCCGCTCGCCGCGCGCGAGCGCGTGGCGCTCCGCGAGCTCGCCGGCGAACGCTTTGTCTGCTTCCCCCGCCCATGGGCGCCGTCACTGCACGACGTGCTCGTCAGCGCGCTGCGCGAACGCGACATCACCGCCCGCTTCGAAGACTCCATGCAACTGAGTACGACGATCGCCATGGTCGCCGCCGGGCACGGGATCACGCTATCGGCGCGGTCCTGGCTCGACGGCGTGGAAGGGATCGTCTGGCGGCCGCTAAGCGACGTCCGAATCGACATCCGAACCGCCGCGGCGTGGCGTGCGACGAACCGCTCGCCGCTGCTCCGCACGTTCCTCGACCTGTTCCCAGCCGCCGCCGAGCACGGTGACGGCGAACCGGCCCAGCTTCCGCGGGACACCGACGCAGCCGCCACGCCGGAGCCTCAGCACGGATGTGAGCGACGGTGCGAGGCGTCATGACGACGCCGCGCCAGCCGCGGCTGGAGAGCTCGAGGACCGCCCAGATCAGGCTCAGCGCGCTGGTTTCGCCGGGGAAGCGCCCGATCACCTTGGTGCGCCGGCGGACTTCGACGAAGGTCCGCTCGAGCAGATTCGTACTGCGAATCCGCTTGCGGTGCTCGGAGGGCCAGCGCAGGTGCGCGACGAGCGCGTCGAGGTTGTCGGTGATCACGGCCATCGCCGATGGATAGGCGCCGCGGTAGTCGGCGACGATCGCGTCCAGTCCCCGGCGCGCGTCGGCCGGCGAGGCAGCATCATCGAAGACCTGCCACCAGCGCGCTTTGAACTCGCGGTGATGGCGCTCGGGCAGCTTGCCGGTCATGTTCCTGAGCGCGTGCACGGTGCAGCGCTGTTCCTTGGCGGCCGGCCACAGCTCGCGGGCGGCCTTCCAGAGCCCGGGTGCGCCGTCGGCGACGATCAGCGCCGGCGCGCGCAATCCGCGATCGGCGAGGTCGCGCCCGAAGGCGAGCCAGTTCTCGTAGCTCTCGCGGCTGCCCAGCGCGAGCCCGAGCAGGACCTTGCGGCCCTCGAGCGTCACGCCCCAGGCCACCAGGACACCCTCGGCCGGCTCGTCGTCGGGGCGCAGCTTCAGATACAGCGCGTCGAGGTAGAGGTAGACGAGGTCGTGCTCGTCGAGCCGGCGCTCACACCACCGGCGGTAGCGCTCGCGCGTGCCTGGCAGACCCGCGCGACGGTCGACTTGCCGATCACCGGCTCATCGAAGGTCTCCTCGAGCGCCGTTTCGACGTCGCGCACCGACAGCCCGCGCAGAAACCCGCTGATCACCAGCGACTCCAGCGCATACGTGCGCGCCACGTGCTTGCCGAGGATCCGGCTCTCGAACCCGAGCTCGCCCGCGTTGCGCACTCTGGGGCGCTCCAACTCGACGGGCCCGGCCGTCGTGACGACCCGCCGCGGCTCATAGCCGTTGCGGTGGCTCACCGGCTCCGTCGTGCGCTCGTAGCGCACGCGCCCGAGGAACTCCGTCACCTCGTCCTCCAGCGCCTGCTGCATGATCAACCGCGCGCCGAGTCGGCCGATCCGCTCGACCGGATCAGCGGCGCCGTCGACGCCGGCCAACAGCTCATCGAGCTCACGCCGCAGCCGCTCGCTCGGGACCATCTT
>DATMVH010000029.1:0-7977 GCA_035563395.1 Solirubrobacteraceae bacterium | reverse complement strand
GGGCGCCGCGCGGCGTGGGCGCGCGACGTCCAGCCGCTCCGCTCGGTGCCGCTGTGGACGCCGCTCGCCGTCATGCTCGCCGCCTTCATCGGCGCGGGGATCGTCTACGCGATCCTCGCGGCCGCCATGGGCGCCGGCGAGTCCGGGCTCGACGAAGTGCCCGGCGCGCTCATCGGCGCCACGTTCGCGCAGGACGTGCTCCTGATCGCGGGGGCGCTGCTGGTCCTCCGCTACGCCGGCGCGGCCGGCCGCGCGGCGCTGGGACTGCGGTCCACCGCGATCGGCCCGGCACTCGGCTGGGCCGCGGCCGTGTTCGGCGCGTTCTGGCTCGCCAACGTGGTGATCCTCGTCCTGTTCGGCGCGCCGGAGGACCAGGCGCTCGTCGAGGACCTGCGGCAGGAGGAGAGCGCGCTGGTGCTCGCGGGCTACGGCCTGCTGGTCTGCCTCGCCGCGCCGCTCGCCGAGGAGCTGTTCTTCCGCGGCTTCCTCTTCCCGCTGCTGAGCGCGCGGATCGGGCTCGTCTGGGGCATGGTCGTCACGGGCGGCATCTTCTCCGTCGTGCACGCCACCGGCTCGCCCGCGGAGGCGCTGTTCGTGCTCTTCGTCCTCGGCACGGGGCTGTGCGCGCTCGCGTACCTCACGCGCTCGATCCTGCCCTGCATCGCCCTGCACGCGCTCAACAACGCGATCTCCTTCTCGGCCACCCGTGACTTCGCGTGGTGGGCCTTCGCGCTCGTGGTCGTGGGCAGCGTGGTCGTCGCGGTGGCGCTCGCCATGGTGGCCGCGCGGCGGCTCGCGCCCGCCGCCGCACCCGCCTGACGAGCGCGCGCGGCAACCGCCCGATGGTCTATTCCTGAGGGGATGACTGCCCGGGAGATCCTCGCGGCGGAGCTGCGCCGCCACGCCCTCGTGCTCGGCGAGGTGACGCTGTCGAGCGGCGCGACCGCCCAGTACTACGTGGACGCCAAGCGCGCGATCCTGCGGCCGGAGGGCTTCGCGGCGCTGGCTCAGCTCGTCGCCGGCTACGCCCGGGCATGGGAGTGCACGGCGGTCGGCGGCCTCACGATGGGCGCCGATGCGCCGGCGTGCGCCGCGCTCGCGGGCGGCGCGCAGGTCAAGGCGTTCTTCGTCCGCAAGGAGGCCAAGGGGCACGGCCTGCAGCGGCGGATCGAGGGGCCGCCGCTCGCGCAGGGCGAGCGCTGCCTGATCGTGGAGGACGTGGTCACGAGCGGCGCCTCGACCCTCCGGGCGATCGAGGCGGTGCGCGCCGAGGGCCACGACGTCTGCGGCGTGGTCGCCGTGCTCGACCGCCTCGCGGGCGGCGCGGACGCGATCCGCGCCGCGGCGGAGGGCGCGCCGTACGAGGCGCTCGTCACCATCGACGACATCCACCCGGACCGCCCGGACCGCGCGTCCCCCGCCGGTCACGCCGGAGCGACCGGGTAACACCCGGGTTACCCCAATTCCTCCGCCGCGCCGGTTAGAACGCCCCGAGCAGGATTCGAACCTGCGGCCTACTCCTTAGGAGGGAGTCGCTCTATCCGGCTGAGCTATCGGGGCCGACAAGCAGGGATCGTAGTCCCGCACGGAGAAATGGGCGGGAGGCGGCGCGTCATCTAGACTGCCGCGCCGCGCGGCGCCTTCGAGGGGGAGGAGCCGCGAGAGGGGACAGCAGGGGAAACGTCGTGGACCGGGGCCCGGTGGAACGGGACCCGGAGGAGGAACCGTCATCGCCGCAGCGCGCAGGACCGGGACGCTCCCGTGAGCACGGGGCAGCCTCCCACCGAACTCGATCGCCCCGAGGACGACGTCGACGCCGTCCTCGCGGAGGCCGAGGGGGGCCGGGCGGTCGTCGCGCGATCGCCCGGGCAGCTCTTCTGGCGCCGCCTGCGGCGCGACAAGGTCGCCATGGTCGCGTTGAGCGTCATCGTCGGCCTCGTGCTCGTCGCCTTCCTCGCGCCCGTCATCACGAGCCTAGCCGGGGTGCCGGGGCCACGGGCCCAGAGCTCGGAGGCGCTCGACGTCTTCGGGTCGCCCACCGGGCCGTCGGCGGAGCACCCGTTCGGGGTCGACCGCCTCGGGCGCGACGTGTTCTCGCGCACCGTCTACGGGACGCGCGTGTCGCTCGAGGTCGCGCTCATCTCCACGACGATCGCCGTGTTCATCGGCACGATCATCGGGCTCCTCGCCGGCTACTACCGCGGCTTGACGGACACGATCTTCTCGCGCCTCACGGACATCGTCCTCGCGTTTCCCATCCTGCTCCTGGGCCTCGGCCTCGCCGCCGCGTGCTCGGGTGCGGACGGCTGCTTCGGGGGCATCATCCAGCCCGGCCTCTCGGTCGTGATCATGACGATCGCGATCATCAACTGGACCTACATCGCGCGCATCGTGCGCGGCCAGGTCCTGTCGCTCCGCGAGAAGGAGTTCGTCGAGGCCGCGCGCTCGCTCGGCGCCTCCGACCGGCGGATCATCCTCCGCGAGATCCTCCCGAACCTCGTCGCGCCGCTGATCGTCTACGCCTCCCTGCTGATCCCGGCGAACATCCTGCTCGAGGCGGCGCTGTCGTTCCTCGGCGTCGGGGTCGAGGCCGGCACGCCGTCATGGGGCGCGATGATCAGCGAGGCGACGAGCCTGTTCCCGGACGCGTGGTGGTTCATGCTCTTCCCCGGGATCGCGCTGCTCATCACCGTGCTCGCGTTCAACCTGGTCGGCGACGGCCTCCAGGACGCGCTCGACCCGCGGCGCCGGTGACGCCCTCCCGATGGCCTGTTCGACGTACCCATCCACGAAAGGACACAGTGCAATGTCAAGGTCCCTGTTGAGGACCCTGCTCGCGCTGGTCGCGCTGGTCGCCGCCTTCGGGCTCGCGGCCTGCGGCGGCGGCGACGAGTCGGACACCGGCGGCGGTGAAGGCGGCGGCACGCCGGCCCAGGGCGACACCGCCGGCGCGAACATCACCGAGCAGCTGTTCGCCGGCAGCGCCATGGACAACCGCCAGAACCCCGACCAGGGCAAGAAGGGCGGCAAGCTGACCGTCCTCGCCGCGGGCGACGTCGACTACATGGACCCCGGCAAGACGTACTACACGTACGCCATCGGGATCATAAACGCGACGCACCGCGGCCTGTACGCCTACCTCCCGGGCAGCACGGAGCAGGCGGTGCCGGACCTCGCCGACGGCGACCCGCAGATCTCCCAGGACGGCAAGACCGTCACGGTGAAGCTCAAGCAGGGCGTCATGTTCTCCAAGCCCGTCAGCCGCGAGGTGACCTCGGCGGACGTCAAGTACGCGATCGAGCGCGCCTTCACGGCCAGCGTCGCGAACGGCTACGCGCGGGTCTACTTCGGCGACCTCGTCGGCGCTCCCGAGGATCCCGGGCCCTACAGGCCGATCGAGGGCATCGAGACGCCGGACGACCAGACGATCGTCTTCCGGCTGAGCAAGGGCACCGGCGCCGCGCTCGCCGGCGCGCTGGCGATGCCGATCTCCGTCCCGGTTCCCAAGGACTACGCGCTCCGCTACGACCGCGAGAACCCGTCGACGTACGACCAGCACATGGTCTTCACCGGTCCCTACATGGTCGAGAACGACGGCAACGGGAACATCACGGGCTACACGGCCGGCAAGCGGATCCACCTCGTCCGCAACCCCGACTACGCCGCCGTGGACGACTTCCGGCCCGCGTATCTCGACGAGATCGAGATCTCGGCCGGCAACGAGGACACCGCCGTGGCGACGCGCCGCATCCTGAGCGGCGAGAACATGGCCTCCGGCGACCTCGAGCCGCCGTCGAACCAGCTGAAGCGCCTGCTCGAGACGAACAAGACCGAGCTGTCGGTCGTGCCCGGCGGCGGCTGGCGCATGATCTCCATGGACACGAGCCGTCCGCCGTTCGACGACATCAACGTGCGCAAGGCCGTGATCGCCGGCTTCGACCGCGTCGCGGCGCGCCAGCAGCGCGGCGGCGAGGCGCTCGGACCGATCGCGCAGCACTTCATCCCGCCGGGCATGGCGGGCTTCGAGGAGAGCGGCGGCGCCGAGCCGGACCCGGAGTTCGACTGGCTGCAGAACCCGGACGGCGACCGCGCCCTGTCGGCCGAGTACTTCCGCAAGGCCGGGATGGAGTCGGGCAAGTACGAGGGCAACGCGAACCTGCTGCTGGTGGCCGACAACGCGGAGCCCGAGCGGTCGATCGCGCAGATCACCGAGCAGCAGCTGCGCGAGATGGGCTTCCAGACGACGCTGCGGCTGGTGACCCGCGACACGATGTTCACGCGGTTCTGCAACGTCCCGAGGTCCGAGGTCAACGTCTGCCCGTCCGTCGGCTGGGCGCAGGACTTCGCCGACCCCCAGACGATGCTCGACCCGACGTTCAACGGCAACAACATCATCGAGACGCAGAACTCGAACTGGCCCGAGCTCGACGTGCCGGCGATCAACCGCGCGATCGAGCAGGCGAAGCTCGTCACCGACCCGGACGAGCGCGCGCAGGCGTGGGCGGACGTCAACCGCCAGATCGTCGCGCAGGCCCCGTCGATCCCCTACATGTGGGACTACCAGGCCGTCGTCGCCTCGCCCAACGTGCGCGGCGTGCAGAACGGCTACTCCACGACCTGGGACTGGAACTTCACCTCCATCAGGTAGTTCCGGCCCGATCCCGTCCTCCTGCCCGCCGCGTCGCGCGGCGGGCAGGGTGAGGGCGGGGGCGGCACGGATCCGCGACCATGGCGCTCTACATCGCCCGCCGACTCGCCGGCATGGTGCTCCTGCTCATCGCGGTGAGCGCCATCACCTTCATCATCTTCAACGTCTTCCCGTCGACCGACCCGGCGCTGCTGCGCGCCGGGCGCCAGCCGACGCCCGAGCTGATCGAGTCCATCCGCCGGGACCTCGGGCTCGACCGGCCGCTGCCCGTCCAGTTCGCGGACTGGATCTACAACGTCTTCTTCCACCTCGACTTCGGGCGCAGCTACCAGACCAACCAGGACGTGCGGGACCTGATCCTCGACGACCTGCCCGCGACGATCTCGCTCGCCGCCGGGGCCGTCGTCATCTGGCTCGCCGTCGGCCTGACCGTCGGGATCGTCTCCGCCGTCCGGCGCGGGACGCTGCTCGACCGCGTCGCCATGTCGCTCTCGCTCGTGGCGATCTCGGCCACGCCGTACTGGCTCGGCCTCGTCGCGCTCTACCTGTTCGCGCCCGACTTCGGCGTGTTCGGGCTGCCGTTCGTCGGCGGTCAGGGGTCCTACACGCCGCTGACCGAGGACCCGGTCCAGTGGTTGAAGTCGCTCATCCTGCCGTGGCTCGTGCTCGCCACCTCGTTCGCGGCCATCTACGCCCGGCTGCTGCGCGGGTCGCTGCTCGACGTGATGGGCCAGGACTACATCCGCACGGCGCGCGCGAAGGGCCTGCCCGAGCGCGCCGTCGTGCTGCGTCACGGCGTCCGCAGCGCGATCACGCCGGTCGTCACCGTGCTCGGCCTCGACATCGGGATCCTGCTCGGCGGCGCGATCCTCACGGAGTCCGTCTTCAACATCCAGGGCATCGGCCGGCTGGCCTATGACGCGATCACGCGCGGAGATCTGCCGATCGTCCAAGGCACGGTGCTGTTCGGCGCGTTCTTCATTGTCATCATGAACCTGATCGTGGACATCGCCTACGCCTTCCTCGACCCGCGGGTGCGGTACTAGTGGCGCTGCTGGAGGTGCGCGATCTCTCCGTCCGCTTCGCGACGGACGACGGCGTCGTGCGGGCGGTCGACGGCGTCTCCTACGCCGTGGAGGCCGGCCGCTCGCTCGGGATCGTCGGTGAGTCGGGCTCCGGCAAGAGCGTCTCCAGCCTCACCATCCTCGGGCTCACCCGCGCGCCGAACGCGACCTTCACCGGCCAGGTGATGTTCGAGGGCCGCGATCTCCTGACGCTGTCGGAGGCCGAGATGCGCGAGGTCCGCGGCGAGGGGATCGCGATGATCTTCCAGGACCCGCTGTCCTCGCTGCACCCGTTCCACCGCATCGGCGACCAGCTCATCGAGGCGGTGCGGACGCACCACGACGTCTCCAAGCAGGCGGCGGCCGATCGCGCGATCGAGGTGCTGACGCTCGTCGGCATCCCCGAGCCGCGCGCGCGCATGTCGGCCTATCCGCACGAGTTCTCCGGCGGCATGCGCCAGCGCACGATGATCGCCATGGCGCTGATCAACTCGCCCAAGGTGCTGATCGCTGACGAGCCGACGACCGCGCTCGACGTCACCGTGCAGGCGCAGATCCTCGAGCTGATCGGGCGCCTCCAGGAGGAGACGGGCACGGCGGTCATCCTCATCACGCACGACCTCGGCGTCGTGGCGGAGATGACGCACGAGATCGCGGTGATGTACGCGGGGCGGATCGTCGAGCGCGCCCCGACCGCGGACCTGTTCGCGTCGCCCCAGCACCCGTACACGTGGGGGCTGCTGCGCTCCATCCCGCGGCTGGACGCGTCGCGCGACGAGCAGCTCGTGCCGATCGACGGTCGCCCGCCGTCGCTCATCAACCTCCCGTCCGGGTGCTCGTTCCACCCGCGCTGCGCGTTCGTCCGCGAGGCGCACAAGCGCGTCGACCCGGCGCTCGAGCCGGTCGACGGCGACCCGACGCACGAGGTGGCCTGCCTGCTCGCCCCGCAGACGCGCCGAGAGCTGTGGCGCCGCCTCGCCGCGGGCGAGCCGCCCGACCGCGTGCGCGCGACGGTGCCGATGGGGGATGCGCGGGCATGAGCGTCGCGGCCTCGGCGCGGGACGAGAACCGGTCGCCCGGCGGCGGCGACGTGCTCGTCGAAGTCGAGGACCTCGTCAAGAGCTTCCCGATCACCACGAGCTACCTCGTCCGGCGCAACCTCGGCGAGGTGCACGCCGTGGACGGCGTCTCCTTCGACGTGCGCCGGGGCGAGACGTTCGGGATCGTGGGCGAGAGCGGCTGCGGGAAGTCGACGACCGCGCGGCTGATCCTGCGCCTGCTCGACCCCACGTCCGGGGCGATCCGCTTCGAGGGCCGGGACATCGCGCAGCTGCCGGCGAAGGAGCTCAAGCCGCTGCGGCGCGAGATGCAGATGATCTTCCAGGACCCGTACTCGTCGCTGAACCCGCGGCGGACGATCGGGTCGATCATCAGCGAGCCGTTCGCGATCCACGGCATCAACACCGGGGAGTCTGAGCGCAAGCGCGCGGTGCAGGACTTGATGGACCGCGTCGGTCTCAACCCCGAGCACTACAACCGCTACCCGCACGAGTTCTCGGGCGGCCAGCGCCAGCGCATCGGGGTCGCGCGCGCGCTCGCGCTGCGGCCCAAGCTGCTGATCGCCGACGAGCCGGTGTCGGCGCTCGACGTGTCGATCCAGGCGCAGATCCTCAACCTGCTGCGCGACCTGCAGCGGGACCTCGGCCTGACGCTGATCTTCATCGCCCACGACCTGTCGGTGGTGCGGCACATGTGCGACCGCGTCGCCGTCATGTACCTCGGCAAGGTGGTCGAGCTCGCGACCTCCGAGCAGCTCTACGGGCATCCCCGGATGCCGTACACCGGGGCGCTCATGTCGGCCGTGCCGGTCGCCGACCCGCAGCTCGCGGCGGCGAAGAAGCGCCAGCTGCTGCTCGGCGACGTCCCCTCCCCCACGAACCCGCCGAAGGCGTGCCGCTTTCACACGCGCTGCTGGAAGGCGCAGGAGGTCTGCGCCACGCAGGCGCCGCCGCTCGAGCCGAAGGACGGCGGCAACCTCGCCGCGTGCCACTTCCCGCTGACGGACGCCGAGGTGGCCGAGCGCATCCCGTCGGCCGCGGCGACGCGGTAGCGGCAGGGTTCAGCGCCGCTCGGCGGCGCGTGCCGCGAGCCGGGCGAGCCGCTCGTCCCAGCGCGCTCCGACGGCGGCCATCCAGGCCATCGCCTCGCCCATCGGCTCGGGGGTGAGCCGGTAGCGCGTCTCGCGGCCCTCGCGGCGGCCGGCGA
>DATMVH010000028.1:0-6116 GCA_035563395.1 Solirubrobacteraceae bacterium | reverse complement strand
GCGCGGCGCGGGCGGCCACGGCTCGATCCGCATGGTGTGGGCGCGCAGCGCGTCCGGCGACTACCCCGTGTTCGCCGGCCCGGGCGCGCTCGACTGCGTGGCCGCGCTGGCCGGCCGCGACGGCCGCCCGTTCCTCGTCACGGACGAGGCGGTGGGGCCGCGCTACGCCGCCCGGCTGGGGGAGGTTGCCGCCGACGTGCGGATCCCGCCCGGCGAGCCGGCCAAGACGTGGGAGCAGGCCGGGCGCGTCCTGCGCGCGCTCGCCGGCGCGGGCATGGACCACGACGACCACGTCGTCGCCCTCGGCGGCGGCGTCGTGGGCGACCTCGCCGGCTTCTGCGCGGCGACCTACCAGCGCGGCGTCTCCGTCGTGCAGGTGCCGACGACGCTCGTCGCGCAGGTCGACTCGGCCTACGGCGGCAAGACGGGGGTGGACCTGCCGGAGGGCAAGAACTACGCCGGCGCCTACCACCAGCCCGCGGCGGTCGTCGCCGACCCCGACACGCTCGCCACGCTTCCGCCCGAGGAACTGGCGGCCGGCTGGGCCGAGGTGGTGAAGACCGCGCTGGTCGCCGGCGGCGCGCTGTGGGAGCGGGTCCGCGCGGGCGACGCGGCGGTGGACCGGGACCTCGTCCTCGCCTGCGCGCGGACGAAGCTGCGCGTGGTCGCGGAGGACGAGCGCGACGCCGGCCGCCGCCAGGTGCTCAACCTCGGCCACACCGTCGGGCACGCGATCGAGACGGCGACCGCGTACGCCCGCTACCGCCACGGCGAGGCGGTCGGCCTCGGCCTCCTGGCCGCCCTCACGCTGTCCGGGCTGCCGGACCTGCGGGCGGAGGTCGCCGCGCTGCTGGACCGGCGCGGCCTGCCCACGGCGCTCGATCCGGCGGTCGACGCCCACGCCGTCCTCGCCGCGACGGAGCGCGACAAGAAGCGCCGCGGCGGGCGCGTTCGCTTCGTCCTCGTCGAGGCGCCGGGCCGCGTGCTGACCGGCGGCGCGGTGGGGCGCGACGAACTCGCGTCGGCTCTGGAAGAGTTGCGGCGGCCGTGAGGAACCGCGTGGCCATCATGCACGGCGTCAACCTCGACGCGCTGGATCGCCGGCCCGCCGAGCACTACGGCGGCCTGACGTTCTCGCGCCTCGAGTACCGCATCGAGGAGTTCGCGCGCGGGCTGCGCCTCGAGGCGCGCTTCTTCCAGTCCAACCACGAGGGCGAGTTCGTCGAGGAGCTGCACCGGGCGCCCGACTACGCCGACGGGCTCCTGCTCAACCCGGGCGCGTGGACGCACTACGCGTGGGCGATCCGGGACGCGCTGGAGATCAGCGGCCTGCCCGCCGTGGAGGTCCACCTGTCCGACGTCAAGCACCGCGAGCCGTTCCGTGCGGTCTCCGTGCTCGAGGACGTGTGCGTCGCGAGCGTCACGGGCCAGGGCGTCGAGGGCTACCGCGTCGCCCTCGAGCACCTCAAGGGCGCGCTGTCGTGAGCCGCGCGGACCGTCTCGCCGCCCGGCTCCCCGAGCGGGGCGTGGACGCGCTGCTCGTCGCCGCGCCGGCGAACGTGCGCTGGCTGACGGGCTTCGGCGGCTCGAACGCGCTGGCCATCGTCGGGCCCGGGCTGCGGCGCTTCATCACCGACTTCCGCTACGTGGAGCGCGCCGCCGGCGAGGTGGAGGACTTCGACGTCGAGCGCGGGGAGCGCGAGCTCGCGGCGGCGCTCGCGCGCGGGTGGCCCGGCGGGCCGCTGCGGCTCGGCTTCGAGGACGACCACCTGTCCGTCCGCCGCCACGCCCGCCTGCGCGAGATCCTGCCCGCCGACGTCGAGCTCGTGCCGGCGGGCGGGACGGTCGAGGCCGTCCGCGCCGTCAAGGACGCGACGGAGGTGGAGGCGATCCGCGCCGCCGCGGCGCTCGCGGACGAGGCCTACCGGCGGCTCGCCGAGGCCGGCCTCACCGGGCGCACCGAGCGCGAGGTCGCCGCGTGGATCGAGCTCGAGCTCCGCCGCCTCGGCGCCGAGGCGGTCGCCTTCGCGCCGATCGTCGCGTCCGCGGAGCGCGGCGCGCAGCCGCACGCCGAGCCGCAAGACGTCGCCATCCCCGCGGACACGCTCGTCACGCTCGACGTCGGCGCGCGGCTCGACGGCTACTGCTCGGACTGCACGCGCACGTGGGCGACCGGCGAGCCGCAGGAGGAGCTGCGGGAGGCGTACGACGTCTGCCTCGGCGCCCAGCGCGCGGCGCTCGCCGCGCTGCGGCCCGGGATGACCGGCAAGGCCGCGGATGCGGTGGCGCGCGACGCGATCGCGGCCGCCGGCCTGGGCGAGTTCTTCGGCCACTCGCTCGGCCACGGCGTCGGGCTCGAGGTCCACGAGGACCCGCGCCTGTCTTCCGGCAACGACGCGCCGCTGGAGGCCGGCCACGTCGCCACGGTCGAGCCGGGGATCTACCTCCCGGCGCTCGGCGGCGTCCGGATCGAGGATCTCGTCGTCCTCACGGAGTCGGGCGCGGAGGTGCTCGGCTCGCTCTCGACGGACTTCACCGTCGTCGCGTAGCGCCGGGGCCCAATCCCCCTCAAGCCGGGGCGCCTTCGCGCCGATATACGGTGCGATGGAACTCCGAGCCCGCACCCCGCTGTTGCGCCGCGCCGCCATGACGGCTGCGCTGGCCGCACTGGCCGCCCCCGCCACGGCCGGGGCCGCGCCGACCGCCCATGCCTCCGCCAAGCAGCGCGACCGCTCGCCGGTCGTGACCTCCGTGAGCCCGCGCAGCGTGGCCATCGGCGAGGTCCTCACGCTGCGCGGCCGGAACTTCAGGGCGGGGGTGAAGAAGAGCACCGTCGTGTTCAAGGCCGACGGGCAGCGGGCCGTGTTCGCGAAGGCGGACCGCAGCACGTCGAAGCTGCTCTGGATCACCGTCCCGACCGCCGTCAAGGACGTCATGCGCGCCGGCGCCGGCGAGCCGCTCTCGACCCGCTTCCGCCTGCGCGTCCTCGGCGCCACGCTCGGCGCCCGCTACACGACGCTGAAGGCCTCGCCGACGATCGCCCCGTGCGAGGACGGCGACCTGCTCGGCCACGATCTCGAGGCCGCGATCGGCACCGACCCGTGCGTGGCCGACACCGACGGCGACGCGATCCCCGACGGCTACGAGTACCAGTCCGCCAAGGACCTCAACGACGACGAGGACCAGGACCCGAACGGCTACCTGCCGTATCCCGGCAAGCGGCCCTACCCGAACCCGCTCGACGAGGGCGACGCGGACAAGGACTTCGACGGCGACTCCCTCACCCTGCGCGAGGAGCACGCGCTCTGGCGCCACACGTGGGAGACGCTGAAGAGCGACCCGTACACGCTGACGCCGCTGTCGTACTCCGACGGCGAGCAGTACTCCCGCTCGCGCCGGATCGACGCCGGCGACCATGCCGGGCGCCGCCGGCCGACGCTCCGCGCCGGCGAGCGCGACGGCCAGCCGACCTTCGCCGAGTGGGCGCAGGTCGCGGGCTACCGCACCGTCATGCTCGCGCACCGCGACATGTGGGGCTACAAGTGGCCGTACTGGGACCACGAGTCCGTCCGCGTGCGCTTCGGCATCTTCGACGTCAACCGCGACGGCACCGAGTCGCCGCGCGAGCTGGGCGCCGGCCTCCTCGGCTTCCTCCCGGACGACATGCGCGACGCCGACGCCGACGGCCTCAACAACTACGAGGAGACCCACGGCTTCATGGTCCCGGAGCACTGGGCGTCCTGCTACCCGGACGAGAAGCCGTTCGGGATCGGCTACGGCCGGACCGCCGAGAACGCCGACCGCGACGGCGACGGCGTCCGCGACGCGGTCCTCGACCCGGACACGGACGGCGACGGCGTGCGCGACGGCGCCGACGACGACGACCACGACGACATCCCGAACGTGATGGAGCTCAGCCGGATCGCGGCCTCGGGCCTGGACGACACGGACGGGCGCGACTGCGCTCCCCGCAAGGAGCCGGCGCTCCCGACCGACCCCGGCCGCGCGAACGTCTTCGGCCGCGTCCACCCGTTCAACCCGTGCCTCCCCGACGTCGCGTCGCGGACGTGCCCGCGGTACTACAGCGAGACGACGGGCGCCCCGTTCGACGACTCGCCGAACTGGTTCGCCTTCAACTAGTAGAACGACCCCTCACCGGAGCCCGCCCCTGCGCGGGCTCCGGCCGCTTTCGGGGCCGTTGCGTCGCCGCCCGTGCCGAGCGGTCGCCGTAGACCGCCGAGAAGCATTGCCGCCGGCTCGCATGCCGCGGCGCCCAGCCGAGCTCGCGCCTGGCCTCGGCGTTCGAGGCGCCGGCGCCTCGGTGGCCGGCATGACGCCGGGCGCGCCCGCGAACAGCCACGCGAGCCAGACCGGAAAGCGACGGGGCGGCTCGGCGCGGTCGCGGAACGTGCGGCGCGAGGAGCCGCTGGGCGTCCATCTGCCCGACCCGATCATCGACCCCGTCGACGGCATGTGCCCCGAGCGCGTGGCGCCCGACGGCGATCTGCGCGCCCACCGCGGGTCGTCGGCGCATTCCTCGCCGCCGCGCGCCAGGGCAACTGCGAGGGGCTGCCGCCCGTCCTCGATCCCGACGTCGTCCTTCGCGCCGACCTCGGCCCAGCGGACGCGCCGGCCGCGCTGCGAGGCGCGCGTGGAGTGGCGCAGCGAGCCGTGGGCTTCGCGCGGCTGGGGCTCGTCATGCGGCCCGTGCCGATCGACGGCGCCGTCGGCGTCGTCTCGATCCTCGACGGAGCGCCGTCCTCGGTCGGGGACCGTCGATCCGCCGCGGCAGGATCGTCGCGATGGACATCCTCGGCGACCCCGAGCGGCTCCGCGGCCTCGACCTCACGATCGGCGCGGAACGAGCCGGGCGGCGGTCCACGGCCGCTCACACAGGGCCGATGAGTTTCCGGCACGGGACGCGTCGATACGGCCATGACGGCGACGCACACGCTCGAGACCGCCGACGCGGACATCGCCTACGACGTCCACGGTCCACTGCCCGCCGCGGACGGACGCCCTCCGCTGCTCATGATCGGTCAACCCATGACCGCAGCCGGCTTCGGCACGCTCGCGTCGCACTTCCCGGACCGCACGGTTGTCACCTACGACCCCCGCGGCCTGGGTCGCAGCGCCCGCAAGGACGGCCGGGACGACCATGCGCCCACGCTCCAGGCGAGCGACGTGCACGCCGTGATCGAGGCGCTCGGCGCCGGCCCGGTCGACATGTTCGCGAGCAGCGGCGGGGCGGTGGCCGCGCTCGCGCTCGTCGCGGCGCATCCCGGCGACGTGCTCACCCTGGTCGCACACGAGCCGCCGCTGATACCGGTGCTTCCCGACGCGGAGGCGGCCGAGCGCGCCCGCGCCGGCGTTCGCGACGCCTACGAGGCCGGCGGCTTCGGTGCCGGGATGGCGGCGTTCGTCGCGATGACGTCGTGGGAGGGCGAGTTCACCGACGAGTACTTCGCCCAGCCCGCGCCGGATCCCGCGCAGTTCGGGATGCCGGCCGGGGACGACGGCTCCCGCGACGACCCGCTGCTCTCCGACCGGTCCTGGGCGGTCAGCAGCCACCGGCCCGACGTCGATGCGCTCGCGGCGGCGCCCACCCGCATCGTGATCGCCGTCGGCGAGGAGTCCCGCACCACGTTCACCGGACGCACGGCGGCGGCCACCGCGCAGCTGCTCGGTCAGGAGGCGACGGTGTTCCCGAGCCACCACGGCGGCTTCCTCGGCGGCGAGTTCGGATACGCGGGCCGGCCCGAAGCGTTCGCGCGGAAGCTGCGCGCCGTGCTCGACCGCGACACCTGATCGCCGCGCTCATCCGGCGGGCGCGGTCACCCACTGCACGAACTGGATCACGACGCCGTTGGGGTCCGAGACCTGGAAGAAGCGCTCGCCCCACGGCTCGGTCTCCGCCGCCCTCGCGGACGCGGGCCTTCCCGACGTCGAGACCGACGCGGCGCTAACGTTCGTCCTCGACTTCGTGCGCGCATGGGCCCGGAACGCCCATGACGCGCGCGCGACGCGCCGCGACAGCGGCATCACGGACGAGCAGTGGTGGAAGGCGAACGCGCCGCTCCTCGCCCGCGTGGTGGACGAGTCCGCGTACCCGACCG